>CAMORL010000077.1 GCA_946623765.1 uncultured Clostridia bacterium | reverse complement strand
AAAACGAAACGGAGCAGCATATGTGCGGCAGATATGAGATCTTTCAGGAGGTCAAAGACGAATACCTTGAAGCGCTGATTCGGGAGGCGCTTCGCATTTCCGACAAACTCGGCGCGGGCATGAAGCCGTTCGGCGAAATCCGTCCGACCGACGTTGCGCCCGTGATCGCACCGAGCGCATTGAACCGCAGAATCGGCGCGTTTCCGATGCAGTGGGGATTTTCGCATCCCACGCGCGGCATGCTGGTTTTCAATACGCGTATGGAGACTGCGCCCGAAAAGGATCTCTTTGTGAGCAGCATCGACGAGCGTCGCTGTCTCGTGCCGGCTTCTCGCTACTTCGAATGGAAAAAGACCGATACGGACAAAAAAGCGCGATACGCGTTTTCCGGGCAAAGCGGCGATCCGCTGTATCTTGCCGGGCTCTATATTCGCACGTCGGACAAGCGGCGTCTTCCCTGCTTTTCGATTTTGACGCAGGACGCCGAACCGCACATCAAGGCGATCCATCCGCGCATGCCCGTGCTTGTGCCGTTCTCCCGCGCAGAGGAATGGCTCTCCCCCGACACGGATTTTCACGAGTTCATCTATAACCTTTCGGTTCCCGTCGAAGCAAAACCGGGACTGTGACCGTACAGCAAAACCGCCTCCGGATCGGTCCGGAGGCGGTTCTTTATGCCGTTCAGTTCAAAAGCTCGTACTGCGAATTATAAATCTCCGCATAAAAGCCGTTCTTTTCAAGCAGTTCCCGGTGCGTTCCCTGCTCCACGATCGTACCGTGGTTCACAACAAGGATGATGTCGGCATCCACGATGGTGGAAAGCCGGTGCGCGATGACGAAGCTTGTGCGGTCGCGCATCAGATCGTCCATGGTCCTCTGAATCAGAATCTCCGTGCGGGTATCGACGTTGGACGTCGCCTCGTCGAGAATCAGGATCGGACGGTTGGCAAGGTACGCGCGGGCAATCGTCAGAAGCTGCTTCTGACCGCCGGAGATGTTTGTCGTCTCCTCGTTGATGACCGTGTCGTACCCCTTCGGCAGCGAACGGATGAAACGGTCGATATGCGCGCGCTTTGCCGCTTCGTGTACCTCTTCCTCCGTTGCGTCCGACCTGCCGTAGGCGATATTGTCATAGATCGTGCCGGAAAACAGCCACGTATCCTGCAGAACCATCGAAAAGACGCTCCGGAGCGCGTTTCGCGGCATCTTCATGATGTCCTTGCCGTCGACCAGGATCCGCCCGCCGTCGACATCGTAGAAGCGCATCAGCAGGTTGACGATCGTGGTTTTGCCGCCGCCGGTCGGTCCGACGATGGCGACCTTTTCTCCGGCGCGGACGTTGATGGTCAGCCCCTTGATGAGCGGCTGCTCGGGATTGTAGCTGAAATCGACGTTCTCGAACTGCACGTTGCCCTCGCCCTTCGGCGCGGTCTCCTCCGTGCATTCCGTCATTTCCTGCTCGTCGAGCATCCGGTAGACGCGCTCGGAGGATGCGATCGTCTGCTGCAGCATGGAAAAGCCCTGCGCGATGCTTTCGAGCGGTCCCGCGAACATGCGCGCATAGAGTACAAACGCCATAATCGTACCGACGCTCATGCCGAACAGGTTGTTCGCAACAAAAATACCGCCGAGAATACAGATCACGATATAGGCGATGTTATTGGAAAGCGCAACGACCGGCTGCACGATGGACGCAAGGAACGTGCCCTTCTGCGCCGCGTCCCGCATGTCCCCGCAAAGCGCCGCCTGCCGTTCGCGCTGCCGTCCCTCAAGGTGGAAGGCTTTGACCGTATCGAAGCCGGTGAAGGTCTCCTCGGTGAGCGCATACAGCTCACCGTTCTTTTTGCGGACGGTCGCGAAGTATTTTTCGCTCTTGCCCGCGATCTTTGCGGACAGGAACAGCGAAAGCGGAACGAAAACGATGACCGCCGCGGCAAGGATCGGGTTTAGGAGGAAGATCAGCACGATGATGCCGATGAGCTTCAGCACGCCGGAGATCAGCGTTTCCAAAAAGCCGTGGATCGTGTTTCCCATTGTGGACACGTCGTCGGTCATATGCGAGATGATCTCGCCGTTCGGCGTCTGATCGACGTACCGCACCGGGATCCGGCGGATCTTGTCGCTCATGCGAATGCGGATCGCGCAGGTGAAATGCCGGGATACCACGTTGTTCATGATGAGCATTTCGCCGATCGCCGCAAGCGAGCTGCCCGCGTACGCCGCGGCAAGCAGAATGCACTCAAGCCCGAACGCAGCGTTGTCGAGCACGGCGGGCTGCCCGAGATGCGCCGGCTCCCAGTAGTTATAGAGCCGGTCGGACAGCGCGCGCAGAATTTCCGGCGTCACCAAAGACAGTGCGACGGATACGAGGCTGATCAGCGCGCCGAGCACAAGCCAGCCCGCAATGGGCCGTGTGTCCTTCAGAATGCGGAGAATCGTCTTTCCGGAGGTGTTCTGCTGTTTCATACGGCGTCACCTCCCAACTGCGAACGGACGATCTCTCGGTAGACCTTGCAGGATTTGACAAGCTCGGCATGCGTACCGCTCCCGACAATGCCGCCCTGCTCGATGACGTAGATCCGGTCGCAGCGCATGGCGGTTGCCGCGCGCTGTGTGATGATGATCTGCGACTTCCCCGCAAGATAGCGGTTCAGCGCTTTCCTGAGCTTACTCTCGGTAAGGTAGTCAAGCGCGGAAAAGCTGTCGTCGAACACATATACCGAAGCAGGCTTCAGAATCGTACGGGCAATGCTGATACGCTGTTTCTGTCCGCCGGAAATGTTCGCCCCCGCCTGCGCGAGCCGGTAGGACAATCCTTCCGGATGGGAATCCGCAAACTCGGTCATCTGCGCGATGTCGAGCACGGTTCTCACGTCGTCCTCGCTCGCGTTCGGATTTCCCATGCGCACGTTGTCAAGAAGCGTTCCCTCGAACACCATGCCCTTCTGCAGTGCGGCGGAGATATTGCTGCGCACGTCGGCGCGCCCGATCTCTGCGTACGGCTTCCCGCCGAGCGAGATCCCGCCCTCCGTCGGCGGATAGAAATTGAGCAGCAGCTTCAGGATCGTCGATTTCCCGCTGCCCGTTCCGCCGATGATCGCAACGGTCTCGCCCGCATGCACGGTCAGGTCGATTCCGGAAAGCGTCTTGAGTTCGCTGTCCGGATAGGAGAATCCGACGCCGCTCAAAACGAGGTCTCCGCCGATGATTTGACCGCTGCCCTCGAGTTCCGGTTCGTCCGGAAGGTTCAGAACTTCGGTCACACGATTGATGCAGACCTTGAGATGCGGCAGAAAGACGAACGTCCAGGAAAGCATCATCACGCCGTTCAGAATCAGCGCGACATACTGCACGGTGGCGATCACGCCGCCCGCCGTCAGTCCTGCCTGCATCAGTTCCGGTTTCTGCAGACGGTTTGCGCCGACCAGCAGCATCACGACTGCGGCGAAATTCAGCACCAGCATGCAGAGCGGATTCACATACCCTGCCCGGACGTTTGCCCGGATGATGTACTTTGCCATTTCCTCCGTTGCATGCTTAATGCGTCCGTGCTCGTGCGCTTCCTTGTCGAACGCGCGGATGACCCGGATGCCGGAAAGACGTTCGCGCATCAGCCGGTTCTGCTCGTCGATGTACTCGTCGGAGAGTTTCCAGAGCCGGTCGAGATGCCGCACGATCGGAAACAGGATCAAAAATGCCAGCGGTGTCGCAAGCAGAAGAATCAGCGCAAGCACGCGATCGGAAAGCAGCGCAAACGCGACGCCGCCCGCCATCAGGATCGGAACGACGACCACGACGTTCACCATCATGGACGAAGCGCCGGACAGCGTCGAAACGTCGTGCGTGGAGCGCGTCAGAAGCCCGGACGTGCCGATCCGCGAAAAGTTCTCAAAATCCAGCGCGGACGCCTTGTGAAAGATGCTGCGGGTCAGATCGTGCGAAAAGCCTGCCGAGATCCTTGCGTTCACTGCGCTCGTCCAAAGCGCGCAGAGCATGGAAAGAATCGCAAGCCCGAGCATCATGCCGCCCAGCTTCAGGATCGTGCCCATGTCGCCCGCGGCAATGCCGTCATCGACGATACGGCTCATCAGATACGGCAGGAAAGCCGAGCTGAGCGTGTATATCACGCACAGCACGGCGGTCAGAATCAACGGGTTTCGATACGGTTTCAGATATTTCAGGATCGTTTTCATATGTCTATTATACAGCGTCGAAGGGATAAATCCAGCAACCTTTGGTTGAACGGCATAAACCGGCGATCGGAAAAAAGCGCAGATCGGTCCTTTCGCAGTCCTTGCAGAACATCCTTTGCAGGTTTGCATCAGTATACAGGATTGCGTGCAATCCGTCAAGGATGGATCCTTTTACCGAAGCAACAGCGGATTTGTCTATACATATTTTGGAAAGAATAATAATTATTCAGGTTTTATCGACTTTTCAGGAAATTATTGCATCAGAATATATTTTTTATTGACATGTTTGTCCTTTTTATGCTATTATAACATTGTGGAGGTGTGTAACATGGATGAACTTACAAAACTGATCAAAACCGAGATCAAAAAGCAATTCCGCAGCGTACGTCAGTTCTCGATGTACATCGGTGTTCCGCAATCGACGATCGTCACCGCTTTGCAGAAGGGGATCGGCGGAACTTCCTTTGAAACCATCATGCGTATCTGCGAAGTACTCAGTATCAAGCCCGTCATCGGCGATACTGTTGTTTTCATGGACAGCGAAAAGCGCGAGCTTTTGGAGCGGTATTCCCGCCTGGATGATGCGGGAATGCGCGCCGTCCGCGCCGTCACCGCAGTTGAACTTCTGCGTGTAACGGACCCGGATGCTTTTGCCGCGCTCGGTAAAAAGCTGGACACGGCAGAATAATCGGTCTGCTTGATGAAAAGCCGCTCTTTCGAGCGGTTTTTTTCGTTTACTGCGCTTTTTGTACGCGATCCAGAAACGCAAGGAATCGCTCCCTCACCGACCCGGGCGAAACAATCCGCACCGCGCCGCCGAGCGCCGTGACCCAGCCGAAGAACTGCTCGGAAACGGCAACCTTCACAAACGCTTCAAAGCGCTCTCCGTTCGGATGAACGGACACGTCCGTGCCGAAGCGATCGACGATCACGCCGATCAAACGTTCCTCACAATCCAGCACGACGTCCGCCTCCTCCCCCGCAAACATGGAAAAGTTGCGGCTTGTATATGCGGACATGTCGAGTTCGGCGAAGGCGTTCTTACCCTGCCGTTCCGTCTCTCCGATCGTAATGCGATTCATCTTGTCGACGCGGTAGTGCTTGATCCGCGCGTCCACGGCGTCGTATGCGATCAGATAATAGAACTCGTCATCCCAGACAAGCGCAAACGGGCTGACGCAATAGCGCGAACCGCTTTTCCGCGGAACGCGGTTTTTATTGAGATCATACTGCCAGTAGACGAACGTGATCTCCCTGTCCTCCGCGATCGCGCCGTGGATCGCGTCGATGTTGTAGAATACGGATTCGTTCTCCGTTTTGCCCCGGTCGGAAAGGTACAGCTGACGTTTCAGAAGCGCCGCTTCGCCGCGGCTCGAAAGCGCGGCAAGTTTTTTGATGAGACGCGCGGTCTTTTTCGGGGACAGAAACTTTGCCGCCTGTACGCTGTCGACAAGCATTTTCAGTTCGGCGGGCTCAAACATCCGCGAGGCAAGATAATATCCTTTGCGCTTGCCGACCGCAAGCGATTCGATATCCATTCCGTAATCCGAAAGCGTCAGAAGATCGTCCGTCACGCTCTTGCGCTCGGCTTCGATCCCGCGTTCCTTCAGTTTTCCGATGATGTCCTGCACGGTCAGCGGATGCTGCTCGTCCGTTTCCAGCAGCAGATCGCGAATCACCAGGATCTTGCATTTCTGATTTTCCCGTTTCATAAGCTCCTCCGTTTCAAAACCGTTCCGTTTGTTTTGCCTGTCAGTTCTCCGTTTTCAACTGCCGGTACGCCGTTTACCAGCGCCGTTTCGATTCCCTCGCAGCATTGCGCAGGTTCAGTATAGGTCGCTCGCTCAAGCACGCGCTCCGGATCGAACACGAGAAGATCCGCGTCCGCGCCGACCGCAATGCGTCCTTTATTGCGGAGTCCGTACCGGTCAGCAGGCATCTGCGTCATCTTTTTGACCGCCTCCGGAAGCGAAAGCGTTTTCCGCTCGCGGACAAAGCGTTCGAGGATATGCACGAACGCGCCGTGCACGCGCGGGTGCGGGATGCCGTTTTCGGGGTACGTCGCGTCCGAAATCACATATGAAAACGGCTCTTTGTAGATCGCGGCGATATCGTCCTCCGATGTGAGGCGATCGATCATCGTGACCGCGCAGCGGTTGCGGGACAAAAGCTCGGCGCAGAATTTCCAGGGTTCTTCGCTCCCCGCCGCCGCTTCGATCGTTTTGCCGACAAAGCGCTTGTCCCGTTCCGACCGCACCGAGGAGATCTCAATGTTCTCCCAGCCGATCAGCTTTGCGTAGTTGTCAAAATCCATACCGTTTGCAAGGCGATCCTTCAGGATCCTTTGCGCGTCCGGATCGACAAGCCGCTTTGCGATCGCTTCCGTGCCGCCCGCGAGAAACTCCGGCGGCAGAACGTGTAAAAGCTGCGTGCTCCCTGCCGTGTACGGATAGGCGTCGCACCGTACGTCGAGTCCGTCCTCCCGTGCGCGGCGGATCTTTTCGAGCGCTTCGTAAACGAGCTTTCCCCACCGTTCTTTGCCGACCGCCTTCAAATGGCTGATCTGAAGCGGTACGCGCAGTTCCTTTGCAAGCGTAAGCGCTTCGTCGATCGAATCGAGCAGGTTCATGGATTCCGAACGCATGTGTACGGAAAGCGTGATCTTCGTATCGCGGATCGGCGCAAGCGCGCGCACAAGCCCCGCCGTGTCGAAAAAGCACTCCGGCGCATAGCCGAGCCCCAAAGAAACGCCGAGTGCGCCTTCGGAAAGCGTCTGTTCGAGCAGCGCGCGGATCGCACGGTAATCCCCGTCCGTGAGATCCTTCGAAAACCCGGCGACGGCGGCGCGAACCGTGCCGAGCCCTATGAGCATCCCCGCGTGCAGCGGCAGCGGACGGGCGGACAGCGCATCGAGATACGCCGTAAGACTTTCGACCGGAAGATCGCGGATATTGCCCGTGATCGGATAGAGATACGCCGCTACGTCGGCCTTGTGCGGACCGAACACCGGCGCAGCGCTTAATCCGCAGTTTCCGTTGATGATCGTCGTGAGACCCTGCAATAACTCCGCTTCGCCGAAGCCGTCCCGAAAGATCGCCGTGTCCGCATGCCGGTGCGCGTCAATAAAACCCGGCGTGACGGCCTTGCCCGCCGCGTGGAAGACCTCCCCCGCGCCTGCCGCGGAAAGATCGCCGATCGCGGCGATCGTTTTGCCGGTGATTCCGACGTCGGCGCGATACGGCTCTGCGCCGCTGCCGTCGACAATCAATCCGTTTTTAATGATCCGATCAAAGTTCATATCCTGTGCCTCTGTATCATATTACCATGGTTTTGTACGCATTGCAATCCCATAAACGGGAAAACACAAGGAACCGGAGTCCCTTGTGCGATGTCGGTTAATATGCTTTTTATAGCCCTTCCTTCGGGCTGCGTCTTTCGCCTTCCTCTGTGCGCATTGAATCCGATCAGCTCTC
>CAMORL010000076.1 GCA_946623765.1 uncultured Clostridia bacterium | reverse complement strand
TTTTCTGGCGCAGAGAGAGGGATTCGAACCCTCGATACCATTCCTGGTATACACGATTTCCAGTCGTGCGCCTTAGACCAAGCTCAGCCATCTCTGCACGGCGTTTGCTGCACCTTTGCTATATTACAACAAACGATTCCAAAAAGCAAGATATATTTTCGTGTTCCGGAAATATTTTTCAAAAACCTCTTGCATTTTCAGAAAAAGCGTGTATAATGATTTCTGTTCGCGGGGCATTAGCACAGTTGGTAGCGCGCAACGTTCGCAATGTTGAGGTCAGGAGTTCGAATCTCCTATGCTCCACCAGAAAAGGATTTGTTTCGGCAAATCCTTTTGTTTTATGTCATCTTTTTCCGTTTCTGTATCAAACGGCGATTTTTCCGGGAGGTACACTATGCCTGCACGCAAAACATTTTATTCGGAACTTGCCTATGTCGCAGGAATCGTGATTCTCGCGCTCGGCACGGTCTTCATGGAACGCGCGGATTTCGGCGTCTCCATGGTCGTCGCACCTGCATATCTGATCTATCTCAAGCTGTCCGCACTTCTGCCGTGGTTCACGTTCGGCATGGCGGAGTATACCCTGCAGGCGGTTCTGCTTGTTGCAATGTGCGTCGTTTTGAGAAGATTCCGCGTCGGATATCTCTTTTCGTTTGTGACCGCCGTGTTCTACGGCGTCGTGCTCGACCTTCTGATGCTGCTCGGCGCTTTCCTGCCGAAAGACGTGCTTGCGCTGCGGTTTGTGTATTATACGGTTGGCGTGCTTCTTTGCTCGGTCGCCGTGGCGTTCCTGTTTCGCACCTACGTCGCGCCGGAGGTCTATGAGCTGTTCGTCAAGGAACTGTCGGCAAAGTACGGGTGGAATATCCACAAGGTAAAGACGGTTTACGATTGCATCAGCTGCCTCGTCGGCGTGATCCTGTCGTTCGTGTTCTTCGGACTCTGGCACTTTGAGGGCGTGAAGTGGGGGACGATCCTTTGCGCGCTCGTCAACGGGTTTCTGATCGGCAGGATCGGAACGGCTTTGGACCGCGTGTTCGACTTTCGCGACCGGTGGAAGCTCCGCGAGCGGTTTTTTCGGTAAGGAAGAAGGGGATCGTTTATGGAACGAACGGCTTTCAAAACGGCGGACCTTGCGCGCATCGCGCTCGGCGCCGCGCTTATCACAGTCTGCGCCTGGATCACGGTACCGTTTACCGTGCCGTTCACAATGCAGCTGTTCGGCGTGTTCTTTTCGCTGGTTCTGCTCGGCGGACGGGACGGCATGCTTGCCGTCGCGGTGTATCTGCTGCTCGGCGCAATCGGGATTCCGGTCTTTTCGGGCGGCGCGGGCGGCTTTTCCGTGCTGATCGGCATGACCGGCGGCTACCTTTGGGGCATGCTGCTGATCGGCGCGGTATATCGGATCGGCATGAAGCTGCTGCCGAAATCGCTTTGGACCGAGATCGCTTTGCTCCTTTTCGGGCTTGTGCTCTGCTACCTGCTCGGGACGGTCTGGTTCTCGGTACTGAACCGGGACAGGGGCTTTGTTTCTTCGCTTCTCGTCTGCGTCGTGCCGTTTCTGCTTCCGGATCTTCTGAAGCTCGCGCTTGCGGTCGTGCTCGGACGCAAGCTCCGACAGCGTCTGCAGCGGGCATAAGAAACGCTTTTTATAGTTTGTTCATTTGCTTTGCGGACGCTGCGGGCGTACAATGGAGACAGGGAGGGAGAGCATATGCAGATTGTGGTTTTGGACGGATATTGCATCAATCCCGGCGACGTAGACTGGAGCCCGCTGAAACGGCTCGGGACGCTTTCGGTCTATGACCGTACGCATCCGGATATGATCGCGCAGCGGCTTCGCGGCGCGGAAGCGGTGTTTGTCAACAAGGTGAAGCTGAACCGCGAGGTTCTGTTCGGCGCGCGTCAGCTGAAGTTTATCGGCGTGCTTGCGACGGGCTGCGAGGGGATAGACGCCGCGGCGGCAAAGGAACGCGGGATTGTCGTCGCAAACATCCCCGCCTGCGGTTCGGAGGCTGTCGCGCAGCATGCGATTGCGCTGCTTCTGGGACTTTGCAGCCGTGCGGAATACCATTCCGCCCTCGTGCATCAGGGTGCATGGACGGCGCAGCCGGATTTTGCGTGGTGGGAGACCGCGCCGACGCTGCTTGACGGCAAAACGATCGGTATCATCGGCTGCGGACGCGTCGGAACGCGCGCTGCAAGGATTGCGAGCGCGCTCGGCATGCGCGTGCTGGGCTGCAGTCCGCACGAAAAGCCGGACTTTCCCGGCGAATTCGTTCCGCTCGACACGCTCTTTCGGGAATCGGACGTCATCAGCCTGCACTGTCCCGCAAAGGCGGACACGGTCGGTCTGATCCGGAAGGATACGATCGCGAAGATGAAAGACGGCGTACTCCTCATCAACACGGCACGCGGGAGCCTGATCTCCGAATCGGACGTTTACGACGCGCTGGAATCCGGCAAGATCGCAGGTTTCGGCACGGACGTCGCAAGCGAGGAGCCGATCAAACTTCGAAATCCTCTGCTTCGCGCGAAGAACTGCATCATCACCCCGCACTATGCATGGGCGCCGAAACCGGTGCGTCAGAGAATCATCGACGTTTCGGCGGAGAATCTTGCGGCGTTTTTGACGGGCAGCCCGCAAAACACCGTGCAGTAAGAAGGAGAGAAAAGAACGGCATGCCTGAGACAAAAGGCACAGCGGGCAACACCGAATCGTATGTCTCGGAAACGACAAAACAAGAGCTCTGAGCCTGCGTAAACCGCGATGCGGAAGATCCCGCATTGGAAACGATACGGCGGAACCGCCCGCACGGCGTCAAAGCGCACCGAAAAACGAATCTTTCACCATGTGAAAAAGCTCCGTTTGAGGAGCTTTTTTCGCGATATTTGCGGAATTGTCAAGCTGAATTCACATTTGCTACTTGCAAAATAACAGATTTCGGGGTAAACTGTATACAACTATTCTCGGAGTTGTGTATCATGTTGCTGTGGACCGATTCGACATGGAAAGCGTGCGGCGTTTCCGAACGGGACGGCGTGCTGGTCGCATTATCGGGCGGCGCGGACTCCGTGGCACTGCTGCTGGAGCTTTATTCGCTTCAAAAGGACCGTCGTATTTCCCGCCTCGAGGCGGCACATCTGCATCACGGCATTCGCGGATCGGAAGCGGACGCCGACGCTGCTTTTGTGCGTTCGCTGTGCGAACGTCTTTCGATCCCTCTTACGGTCGACCGGATCGACGTTCCCGCGCTTGCGGAAAAGGACGGAATCTCTCTGGAGCTTGCCGCTCGGAATGCACGGTATGCCTTCCTTGAACGCGTCCGTACGGATCGGAACCTTGATTGCATTGCACTCGGACACCATCGGGATGATCAGGCGGAAACGGTTCTGCTGCGCCTTTTGAGAGGCAGCGGCACGGACGGGCTTTCCGGTATGCGCGTGCGCGCAGATAAACGGATCCGCCCGCTGCTGTTCACGGGAAAGGAAGCGATTCTTGCGTATCTGAAAGCGCAAGGACAGGACTGGCGCACGGACCGGACCAACTTCGAACCGGACGCGACGAGAAACCGGATCCGGCTGGAACTCATGCCGCTGCTTCGTACGCTGAATCCGTCGATCACGGAGACGCTGTCCGACACGGCGATGCACGTTGCGGAAGATGCGGATCTGCTGAACAAGCTTGCGGACGGCGTGTTTTCGGAAATCGAATCGCACCGGATGAACCGGCACGATCTGAAAAATATCGATCGACCGATCCGAATCCGCGTGCTGCGCAAAATGCTTCCGTATACCGACTATACGCATGCGGATATCGATCGGCTCGACGCGCTGCTTTTCGGACAGACCG
Source organism: uncultured Clostridia bacterium (assembly GCA_946623765.1). Next base: position 3,851 of record CAMORL010000076.1, on the reverse strand, counting down.
GCGACATGGCGACGCTGAAAAACGGCGTTACGGCATGGCTCGACAGCAGCACGCTCCGCATCGGACAGGACGACCCGAAATCGTTTCTGGTCCGGATCCCGGACAAAGGAACGGTGCGTTTGCCGGGCGGCACGCTGACCGCCGAGCCGGTCGAATACGCGGTCGTGCCGTGCGGACGTTATGATGCGTACATAGACGCCGAAAACCTTTCCGGAACGGTTTATGCAAGACCGCCGAAGCACGGCGACCGGTTCACGCCGTTCGGCATGAAAGGATCGAAGCTGTTAAGCGATTACCTGACGGACCGGAAGGTTCCGCGGTTTGAACGCGATATGCCGATCCTTTGCGATGAAAACGGGATCGTTTTCGTCGTCGGACACACGATAGCTGAACGAATGCGCGTAACTGCGGATTCGGGGCATATTGTACATTATCATTATGAGGAGGATTGACTATGTGGGGCAAGGCTTTCATGGCGCAGGACATTGAAGAGGTTCTGCTCAGTGAAGAACAGATCAAGAAGCGCGTGCAGGAGCTCGGCGACCAGATTTCCAAGGACTATGACGGACAGGAGATCATCGTGGTCTGCGTACTGAAAGGCGCAAGCATCTTCTTTGCAGACCTGATCCGTGCGATCACGGTGCACGCCAAAATGGACTTTATGGCGATTTCGAGCTACGGCGACGCGCAGAAGACCAGCGGCATCGTTCGAATCACCAAGGATATGGATTCGAGCATCACCGGCAAGCATGTTCTCATCGCGGAGGACATTATGGACAGCGGTCTTACGCTCTCCTATATGACCCGCATGCTTTGGGAACGTCAGCCCGCGTCGATCCGCACCTGCTGCTTCCTCGATAAGCCCGAACGCCGCGAATGCGAGATCACGCCGGACTACTGCGGCTTCGTGATCCCGAACAAGTTTGTCGTGGGCTACGGCCTCGATTATAAGCAAAAGTATCGCAATCTGCCCTATGTGGGCGTCTTAAAGCCCGAGATCTACAGCTGATCGCGGGACGGCGGGGTAAAACCCCTGAACGGAGGACACATTGGAATTCAATCCCAACAATCAAAACAACGACAGAGAACCCGGGAAACAGGGCTTTAACGGCAGACGGCTGATCACATTTGCCGTATGGGCGCTGATTCTGCTGCTCATGTTCTTCATGGTCACAAACGGCTGTTCCTCGAAAAAGCCGAAGGAGATCAAGTTCGCCGAATTTGTCGATCTTTACAAGGACGACAAGATCAAAGCGGTCTATGAGGTCATCGACAGCAACACGTATTACGTGATGCTGACCTCCAACGAATCCGATGCGACCAAGATGCCGCAGAAGGCGGATCACGTGTTCTATCGCGACAATGAAGACTTCGTCAAGGACATGGCGGCGATCGTCGCGGAGAAGAAGGGCGTCGAACCCGAAAAGGTCACGTCTGCGGATTACGGCTTTGTCATGCAGAGCGCGCTCCCGGAAGCGATTCCGTGGTGGTATCTTGTGATCCAGTTCGTACCGGTTCTGCTTCTGGTCGGGCTCATGGTCTTCATGCTTGTCCGCCAGCGCGGCGAGAACAAGCAGGTGATGGGCTTCTCGAAGTCGCGCGCACGGCTCAACGATCCCTCCAAAGATAAGATCACGTTCAAGGACGTTGCCGGTCTTGTCGAGGAGAAGGAAGAGCTCAAGGAGGTCGTGGACTTTCTGCGCGATCATAAGCGATTCACCGAAAACGGCGCGCGTATTCCGAAGGGCGTTCTGCTCGTCGGACCTCCGGGCACCGGCAAAACCCTGATGGCAAAGGCCGTCGCAGGCGAAGCGGGCGTTCCGTTCTTCTCGATCTCCGGTTCCGACTTCGTCGAAATGTTCGTCGGCGTCGGCGCAAGCCGCGTACGCGACCTCTTTGACACGGCCAAGCGCAGCTCGCCCGCAATCGTCTTTATCGACGAGATCGACGCGGTCGGCCGTCAGCGCGGCGCAGGGTTAGGCGGCGGTCACGACGAACGCGAACAGACGCTGAATCAGCTGCTTGTCGAAATGGACGGCTTCTCCGCAAACGAGGGCATCATCGTCATGGCGGCGACGAACCGCGCGGACATCCTCGATCCGGCACTGCTGCGTCCCGGACGGTTTGACCGGCGCATCACCGTAGGCTATCCGGACGTCAAGGGCAGAGAGGATATTCTGCTCGTCCATGCGCGCAACAAGCATTTCGCCAAGGACGTCAGCCTGAAGACGCTCGCACGCCGCACACCGTATTTCACCGGCGCGGATCTTGAGAACATCTTGAACGAGGCGGCGATTCTCTGCACGCGCGATCACCGGAAGGAGATCACGCAGAAGGACCTCGAAGAAGCGGTTACCCGCGTTGAAATGGGTCCCGAAAAGAAGAGCCGCGTCGTCACCGAAAAGGATAAGAAGATCACGGCGTACCATGAATGCGGTCACGCGATCCTTGCGCACGAGCTTGAAAACTGCGACGATCTGCACGAGGTCTCGATCATCTCCCGCGGATGGGCGGCAGGCTATACGATGACGCTCCCGAAAGAGGATATCCACCACATGCTGAAGTCGCACATGCTTGACGACATCTGCATGGCGATGGGCGGCAGAGTTGCCGAAAAGATCGTTTTTACCGACGTTTCGACCGGTGCGGTGCAGGACCTCAAGCAGGCGACCAAGACCGCGCGTTCCATGGTTGAGGAATACGGCATGTCCGACGCCATCGGTCCCGTGTTCTTAGGCGGAGACACAGAGGTCTTTATCGCCAAGGATTGGGGACATTCGAAGAACTATTCCGAAGAGCTGTACGCCAAGATCGATGCGGAAATCCGTAAAATCCTGGAGGAGCAGTTTGATCGCGCGGAACGGATTCTCAACGAAAAACGCGAGGGACTCGACCGGTGTGCTGAGCTTCTGCTGAAATACGAGCGCGTCACCGGCGAACAGTTCGTGGAGGTATTGAACGGCGGGGACATGGACGAAGTCATGAGCCGTTCCTCCGAAGAGAATGCGCAAACGGAGCCGGAAAAGACGGAACATTCCGAAGAACAACCATCAGAAACGGAAGCATAACATGAGTGAAAACCGCTTTGATCTTCATACGCACAGCATCGTCTCCGACGGCACCGCAACGCCTTCGGAGATCGTGCGGACCGCTGCGCAGAAGGGGATCAAACTGCTTGCGCTGACCGATCACGACAACATGATGGGGGTAAGCGAAGCGGTTGAAGCGGGAAAACAATGCGGCGTTCCTGTTCTTCCGGCGGTTGAAATGGACAATGAATGGCGGCACGAACTGCACATCATCGGGCTTGACATCGATCCGAACAACCCGATGTTCCAGAAAGCGCTGGAGATCGCGCGCGAACGCCGTGAACGCAGAAACAAGATCATCTACAGCCGGCTGAAGGAAGCGGGGTACGACGTACAGCCGCTTGTCGGACGTCCGGAATCGGTCACGACCAAGCTGCATATCGCGCATGCGCTGATTAAGGCGGGGTTTGCGAACGATGTGCGCGACGCGTTTGCGCGGTATCTGCGTCCCGGCATGCCGGGTTACTATACCGAAAAGCGTTTCACGCCGCAGCAGGTGATCGAGCTCATCCACGTTGCAGACGGCCTGCCGGTGCTTGCGCATCCGTGCCACATCCGCGACAATCCCCACGGACTGATCCGCGAGCTGTACGATATGGGGCTGATGGGCATTGAAGCGTATTACCCGAGTTCGACGCCGCGGCAGACGGATATGTATGTTTCGATTGCCAGGCAGTACCGGCTGATGGTGACCTGCGGCAGCGATTTCCACGGGGCGAACCGTCCCGGCGTGGAGATCGGCTGCGCATGGCAGAACGTGCC
>CAMORL010000075.1 GCA_946623765.1 uncultured Clostridia bacterium | reverse complement strand
TATGCAAGCAGTACCGCCGATGAAAGCGCATTGATCGTTTCCACAGCGGATGAGGTGACGATCGTAAACCCGACCGTCACCAAAACAGGCGACTCAAACGGCGGCGATAACTGCAACTTTTACGGATTGAACGCGGCGGTGCTGGTGAAGGACGGAACAACGACCGTGATCAGCGGCGGAACGATCACGTCCGCAGCTTCCGGCGCAAACGGCGTATTCTGTTACGGCGGCAACGGAGGGCGCAACAGCGCGGCAGGCGACGGTACGACGCTTTATATTTCCGATACAACGATCAGCACAACCGGCAGCGGCTCCGGAGGCATTATGACCACGGGCGGCGGCGTGACCTACGCGAACAACCTGACCGTTTCAACTTCAGGACAGTCCTCTGCCCCGATCCGCACCGATCGCGGCGGCGGTTGGGTTTATGTGGAGGGCGGCACCTACACCTCCGACGGACTCGGATCGCCCGCAATCTATTCGACGGCAGAGATCCACGTGAACAATGCGGCGCTCATCTCGAATCTTTCGGAAGGCGTTTGCATCGAGGGCAAGAACAGTATCGAGCTTGTCGACTGTACGCTTACGGCAAACAACACGCGGTGCAACGGCAACGCAACGTTCTTCGACACGATCATGATCTATCAGTCCATGTCCGGAGACGCGGATTCGGGCACAAGCGCGTTCACGATGACCGGAGGCACTCTGACGAGCAGGAACGGACATGTATTTCATGTCACAAACACGAATGCGGTGATCACGCTGAATAACGTCCTGATCGTCAACGAAGACGGTGAAAACGTCCTGCTCTCGGTCTGCGCAGACGGCTGGAGCGGCGCAGGCAATGTCGCGACGCTGAACGCGATCGGGCAGACTCTTTCCGGCACGATCCTTGTCGGCAGCGATTCCGTGCTGACGCTGAACCTGACGAACGGTTCGCAGTTTTTCGGAACGGTCTCCGGTGAGATCACCAATGCAAAAGGCGCGGCTGTTTCGACCGAGGTCGGCACCGTCAGCGTCGTACTCGACGAAACTTCGACGTGGACGCTTACCGGCGATACCTATATCACATCGTTTGACGGCGATGCGTCGAATGTCATCTCCAACGGATATACGCTCTATGTAAACGGCGTCGCGCTGACCGGGACGAACTGAGCGCGACTCGGAGCTGATCAAACAAGGCATACAACAAAAGCGAAGGACGGTAAATAGTCCTTCGCTTTCTGTTACAGAAGATGTATTTATTTATAGCTGTGAAGCCCCGGCAGCAGCGTGTTTACACCGATATAGGTGAACAGCACGCAGACAAAGCCGACCACGCCGAAGATCGCGGCGGTCCTGCCGTTCCAGCCTTTGCGGATGCGCAGATGCAGATAGACGAGGTAGATCACCCATGTGATGAGCGCCCAGGTTTCCTTGGGATCCCACGTCCAGTAGCTGCCCCACGCGTTTTCCGCCCAGATGCCGCCGAATCCGATCGTGACGGTCAGGAACATCATGCCGAGCGAGACGCACCGATAGCTGATCGTGTCGAGTTTTTCCCGCTTCGGAATGTGTGCGTCCCAGAAGCCGTTCGCTTTCATCCTGTCCCGCAGCAGGAACATGATCGACAGCACGAACGAAACGCCGAACGCGCCGTACGCCACGATGACCGTGGACACGTGAATGCCGAGCCAGCTGCTTCGGAGCGCGGGCATCAGGTTCTTGATGCTGTCCGCGCCGTTCGCCGCGATGACCTTCAGTTCGTTCAGCTTGTTCAGCCCGGCATATGCCGCAAGCAGCAGCGTCACCGGCGACGCGAACGCGCCGAGCACCGGGAAATTGAATTTCAGGATGAAGATCAGGCTGACGAGCGCCAAAGCCCACGAAAACGCCGTGGAAAACTCGTACTGGTTTGCCATCGGCAGACGCGCCATCGCGATTCCGCGCAGTACGATCGCCGCCGTATGGACGAGAATCGTAAAGCACTGCATGCGGATCGCGAGCTTTGAAAGCGCAGGCTTTTTGACTGCGACGTAGAAGAAATAGAGGAGCATCGTGACGAAGTGCAGCGCAAGCGTCACAACGAAGAGAATGCTTTCCGCCCGAATCATTTCGCCGCCTCCTTTCCTTCCGATTTCCGGATCGCGCGATCAAACTGTTCCGTAAACAGCGGCGCGAGCTTTCTGCTCTTTCCGTACACCGTCCAGGCGCCGGTTTCGTTCTTCACCGCCCACAGCGTTTCCGGAACGACATACAGCGCGAAGAACAGCCCGAGCGCAGTGAGGATTCCGCCGATCATGACGAGCCATGCAAAAGAATCCTTCTTGACGCGCAAAAGCGTATAGTCGATCGGTTCGGACAGCGTCAGCGTGTAGGGGGAGAGGTTGATCGTCGCGTTCGGCGCAAAGTAGGATTTGCCGACATCCATGTGCTGTCCCTGATAAAAGAACAGGATATGATAGACGGGAGATCCGTTATGATCCGGTTCGCAGCCGTTCAGAAACAGCGACAGCCCCGGCAGAAAGTCGATCGTCAGTTCCTCGCCGACGCACAGATCCGCGCTTTCAAAGGGCACGCCGTCCTCTGCGATTGTGACGCGCACGGCGTCGCCGCTTGCGGTCTGATAGAATTTCATGCCGTGGAGCACCGCGGGGTGGTTGACACTCGACGTGCCGCGCTGCGCTTCGCCGGTTTCCGTGTTCGTGACCGTCAATTCGGAAATGTACTGCTCGACAAAACCGGATTCGTTGCGGTCGATCGAAAACCCGTCGATCGTGAGCGCATACGGTGTTTTCTCAATCGGTTTGGTCTGCCCGGGCGTGCCGTAGACCTCGGTCGAAAACAGCGTCATCTGACCCAAAGCATAGCCGAGAACGATCAGTACGATGCCGATGTGGCAGACCCACGCGCCCCAGAAGCCGGGGCGGTTGCGATAGGCGAAACGCGCTTCCCTGCCTTCAAGCTCGGTCTTTTGCACGCGGAAAAAGTGCATGCGCCGGAAGACCGGTTCGGGATCGGCAACGCCGTCGTGCACGGCGGTCGGCTCTTCCGTCATGGCGTGCGCGGGGTTCGCGGCGTTCTTCGTCAAAAGGATCAGCGCCTTGACACGCGTGAGGTTGCAGAGCAGCACCGAAAGGCAGAGCAGCGAAACGAGAACGATGAACCACCAGCTGTGGAATACATCGTCCAGATGGAACGCAAGGATGAACGCCGCGGTGCGCTCGGAATACGAATCCCGGTACTGTTCGAACATCGCGCCCTGCGGAACGAGACTTCCGATTACGCAGGCAACGGCGACGATCACGAGCAGGAGGATCGCGAATTTCATCGATGCAACAAACTTAAAGATTTTTTTCAGAATTTCCATGCTGATAAGAAAACGGCAAAGGGTTCCTGTTCGGGCGAACCCTTTGCCGCGGATTCCGGGGATGTTATTCGACGTTCAGAAGCGCCATGCCCTCGTTGATGAACTGTTCCGCCGTATTGAGGCAGCGGGTCGAAAGCTCGGAGTTATGCGCGCCTTCGGAGTTCTCGACGTAGCAGTAGTCGAAGAACCACTGCGCCTTGCGATACAGTTCGCGGACTTCTTCCAGCGTTTCTTCGCCGAGCGTGCCGTCCTGATTCGCCTTTGCAAGCGCTCTCTTGAATTCCATCAGCAGGTTGCCGACGCGGGTTTCCTCCGCGGTGATGCGTGCCTGGATGTTCTTCACGAAGGTGACCATCTCGTCTGCGCTGTTCGCGCCGAGATCCTTGTGGCAGGCAAGACAGCTTTCCAGCAGCGACTTGTTCTCGAGCGGGCTCACGAGCGTGTGGCTGTGATACACGTTCTGCGTATTCGTGTTCTGTTCGACCGGCATATGGCAGTCGGCGCAGTTCAGAACGCCGGCATGCTTGCCGAGGAGTACGGTTTCCATCTCGGGGTGCTGCACCTTGAGCATCTTCGCGCCGGTGCTTTCCTGCGTCCAGTCGGAGAATCCGATCTCGGTGTAGTAATCATAGGTCGCTTCCGGCGTCATGGACTCGACCGAGCTGTGCGGCATTCTGGTCGCCTTGGTCGCGGGATCGAAGTAGTATTCGATGTGGCACTGACCGCAGGCAAGGACGCCGGGATCGATCGTGCTGAGATTCTCGCCGAGCGCCAGCTTGATATAGCCGTGCGTGACCGTAAGGTTTTCCTTCGGCTGCGTGCCGTTGCCGGGGTTGTTGCCGTGGCAGGTATAGCAGCTGACGGTTTCGCCGCCGTTTTGGGTGATCTGCGCATAGACCTCGTCGAACGGGCGGGAGTAGACCTCGTCGCCCTCGTCGTTCACGAGCTTCGTGAAGTTCGGCGTCTTGCAGGTCAGACAGTTTGCCATGCCGTGCGGACGCTTGGTCTTTTCAACGTCCGTGAGCGTGTAGTTATGCCCGCGCGCGCTGCCGTAGTCCTTCGCAAAGCCGTAGCCCTCGTAGATCTCCACAAGGTACGGGTCGAGCTCAAGGTAATCGACGACGACTTCGTTCTCCGCGTTCTTGCCCCAGGAAACGACGATGTCGGGATAGATCGCGTTCCAATCGGAAGCGGTGATCGTCTCGTCTGCGCTCGTTGCCTTCGGCGCTTCGACCTGACGGTACGTAATATCCTCGCGCGAGAGCGGAGCGGATTTATACTTCACGTCGTGCCCGCCGACAATGCCGGCGAGGAACAGCACGGCAATGATGACGACGACCGCGCCGATGATGAGCTTTGCAGCCTGATGTCTTTTTTCCATAGCTTATGCCTCCTTCTGCGCGGGGCAGGGCGGGGTGATGACGTGCGCCGGGCACTTCTCCGCACATTTGCCGCATTGCGTGCATTTCTCGTAATCGACGCGCGCAAGGTTGCCGTCCATGTGGATCGCGTCAAACTGGCACTGCCGCGTGCACAGCGTGCAGCCGATGCAGCCTGCGGAGCAGACCTTCTTGACCTGCGGTCCCTTGTCGCGGTTCTGACACTGCACCGCAACATGCTTGCTCTCCGGAACGAGCTCGATGAGCCCCTTCGGGCAGGTCTTGACGCACAGACCGCATGCGACGCACAGCTTGCGGTTCACGACCGCAACGCCGTCAATGATCTTGATCGCGCCCTGCGGACAGACGTTCACGCACGAGCCGAGACCCAGACAGCCGTAGTCGCAGTTCTTGAGGTTGATGCCGGCAAGTACGGCAGAACGGCAATCGTTAATGCCGACGTAATTGCCCTGCTGACCGGACGCTTCGCATGTGCCCTTGCAGCGGACGAACGCGACCCGGCGTTCGAGAATCTCCGCGTCGGTGCCCATGATGCCGCCGATCTTTTCCGCAACCGCCGCGCCGCCGACGGGGCAGCCGTTGACCGGCGCTTCACCGGAGACGATTGCAGCCGCCATGGCGTCGCAGCCTGCGTAGCCGCACGCGCCGCAGTTGTTGCCGGGCAGACACTCGCGGACTTCCGTTTCCCGCTCATCGACCGGGACATGGAACTTCTTGCCCGTAAAGACAAGACCGGCGCCGACGACGATACCGATCACCGTAATGACGGCGGTCGTGATCAGAATGATAACAAGCGCGCTCATTGTCCGACCCCCTTCAATGCGACTTCGATAACCGGCTGCAGCTCCGTAAAGCCCATAAATGCAATGGACATCAGCGCCGCCGCAAGCAGGACGATCGGTGCGCCGCGAACCGGGCGCGGAATCGCGCTTTCATCCACGCGCGAGCGGATGCCGGCGAGCAGTACGATCGCGATCGTGTAGCCGACCGCCGTGCCGAAGCCGGAGAAGACGCTCTCGATGAAATTGTAGCCGAACTTGTCGATGTTGTCGATCGCAATACCGAGCACCGCGCAGTTGGTGGTGATCAGCGGCAGATAGATGCCGAGCGACTTATAAACCGACGGGGACTTTTTCTTGAGGAACATTTCGACGATCTGCACGAGCGCCGCAATGACGAGGATGAAGACGATCATCTTCATGAATTCGAGATGCAGCGGAACAAGGATTCCGTTGTACAGAATGCTTGCGACCGCGGACGCGATCGTGATGACGAAGATAACCGCCATGCCGAGCGACGCGGAAGCCTTGATTTGACGGGACACGCCGAGGAAGGAGCAGATGCCGAGGAACTGATTGAGAACGACGTTCGAAATCAACGCGTTCAGAATGACGATCAGAATTAAGCGGATCATTTCGTTTCCTCCTTTGCTTCTTCACAGCGCATCGCGCAGGTAGCGCAGCAGCCGTCGCAGCCGTCGCTGTTGACGAGCTCGTGCTGCCGTGTCTTGATGCCGATTGCGTTCATGATGATGATAAACAGCGCAATAACCATAAACGCTCCCGGCGGCTGGATCATGATGCCGACCGCGTATTCCTGCGGGAAGACCGTAAGTCCGAACACCGTGCCTGCGCCGAGAAGCTCACGCACGAGACCCGCAAGCGTCAGCGCGACGGTGAAGCCGAGGCCCATGCCGATGCCGTCCATGACGGAAAGCCCGGGGGTGTGCTTGTTTGCATATGCTTCCGCGCGACCGAGAATGATGCAGTTGACGACGATCAGGTCGATATAGGTGCCGAGCGCTTCGTCAACCGAAGGCAGATACGCCTTGATGAGCAGCTTCACCACGGTAACGAGGGAAGCAACGATGACGATGTACGCGGGAAGACGGACTTCGTCGGGGATCACGTTGCGCATCACGGAGATCAGGAAGTTCGACAGAATCAGAACCGCGAGCGTCGAGAGACCCATGCTGATGCCGTTGATCGCCGCGGTGGAAACCGCCAGCGTCGGGCACATGCCCAGCATCAGGACGAGCGTCGGGTTTTCCTTGATGAGACCGTTGTAAATTCGTTCGAGATACTTATTCTTCATATCACTTGCCTCCTTCCATGATCACGTTCCGGAAGAAGTCGAGACCGGCGTTGACTGCGTTCAGAACAGCCTTCGAGGTGACGGTTGCGCCGGACATGGTATCGACGCCGGAGGTGTCCGCCTGTCCGAGGAACTGATCCTTGAACGCCGGTTCATCCGCCTTGGAGCCCTTACCGGGCGTTTCGTTGAGTTCGATGAACGCAATCTTCAGGATGTTGCCGTCCGGATCGACGCCGAGCGCCAGCTTCAGCGGAGGATTGTAGGCGTTGCGGTTGGTGATGGAGAAGACGTAGCCTGCGACATTGCCGTTTGCGTCGACCGCCTCATACACCTCTTCGATCACCGTAGTGCCGAACTTGCCTGCGCCGTAGGTGCCGCCGTCGAGCGCGTCAAGCTCCTGCTGCGCCGCTTGGATCGTATGGAAGTCCGCTGCGTTTTCGCAGACGACCTTGAAGGATTCGCGCTTTTTCGCAAGCTCTGCAGCCGCGATCGGATCCTTCGTCATGGAGTATACGCCGGAGAGCGCAACACCGGCAAGCGCTGCGATCAGCGTCAGAGCGATAACGGGCTTCGGGATCCGCTTCAGAAGCGGCTGCTTCACGATACCGTTCGCTTCGTCCGCCTTGCGCTTCTCGAACGCCTTGACGCGCGGAAGGAAGGGCTTCGGCACGATGTAGAGGTCGATGAGCGGGGTGAACAGGTTCGCGATGATGATCGAGTAGCTGAAGGAGTCCGCGCTCTTGCCGAGGATGCGGAACAGCGCGCCGAGAACGCCGATGAGACAGCCGTAAATGAACTGTCCGAGACGGCTCACGGGCGAAGTCGTGTAGTCGGTTGCCATGAAGAACGCGCCCATGATGACGCCGCCGCTGCA
>CAMORL010000074.1 GCA_946623765.1 uncultured Clostridia bacterium | reverse complement strand
TTGACACCGTAATTTATATTTGATACAATATTATTGTGCAAAATATACATGGAGGATCCGATGGAAGATTCATATCGCGATTCGATGAAACTCAACAATCAGCTGTGCTTTCCGCTGTACGCTGCCGCAAGGAACGTCACCGGGCTGTATACGCCTTATCTGAAACCGCTCGGTCTTACCTACACGCAGTATCTTGTATTCCTGGTTCTGTGGGAGCGGGACGGCCTTTCCGTCGGCGAGATCTGCGACAGACTGATGCTGGACAACGGAACGCTTTCGCCGCTTCTCAAGAAGTTGGAGCAGGCGGGATATGTCAAACGCACGCGCTCTTTGGAAGACGATCGCATGGTGATGATCCATCTGACCGAGGCGGGCAAAGCGCTGCAGCGACAGGCAAAGGACATTCCCGAAAAGGTCGGCAGCTGCATCCGGCTTTCCCCCGAGAAGGCACACACGCTGTATATGCTGCTCTATGAGCTGCTGGAATCATAAAATACCCGAAAGGAGAAACAAAATATGAAGACAGTATACGACTTTACAGTCAAGGACAGAAAAGGAAACGACGTCTCGCTTTCCGAGTACGCGGGCAAGGTGCTTCTGATCGTCAATACGGCGACCGGCTGCGGATTCACCCCGCATTACGATCCGCTCGAGGCGATGTACAAGGAGCTTCGGGACAAGGGCTTTGAAATTCTCGACTTCCCCTGCAACCAGTTTGCGAACCAGGCGCCGGGCACCGAGGATGAGATCCATTCGTTCTGCACGCTGAAGTTCGGAACGGACTTCCCCCAGTTCAAGAAAATCGACGTCAACGGCGAAACTGCCGATCCGCTGTTTGCCTATCTTGCAACGGAAAAGCCGTTCGAAGGGTTCGGAAAAGGCATCAAGAACGCCATGCTCGAGAAGTTTTCGAAGATGAACAACAAGCAGTTCGGCGACAAAGCGTACATCAAATGGAACTTCACGAAGTTCCTCGTCGATCGCGAAGGCAAAGTCGTTGCGCGGTTTGAGCCGACCGTCGACATGGCGGACGTCAGAAAAGCAGTCGAAGCGATTCTGTAAGGCGATCATATGCGGGAAGTACAAAACGATATCGCCGTTCTTGCTGCGAAACGGGAAGCTACCATCGTCCGGACAAGCATCGTCGGCATTGTCACAAATGTGTTCCTTGTCGCGTTCAAAGCGTTCGTCGGGCTGATGTCCCATTCGATCGCGGTTATTTTGGACGCGGTCAACAACCTGTCCGATGCGCTGTCCTCCGTGGTAACGATCATCGGCGCGAAGCTCGGCGCAAAGCAGCCGGATAAAAAGCATCCTCTCGGCTACGGCAGGATCGAGTATCTGAGCTCCATGATCGTCGCGGCGCTCGTGCTCTATGCCGGTATCACCTCGCTGGTCGAATCGGTCAAGAAGATCATCCATCCGGAAGCGGCGGACTACAGCGTGCTTTCGCTGGTCATCATCGGCGTTGCGATCGTCGTCAAGCTGCTGCTGGGTCTGTACGTCAGACGTCAGGGCAAAAAGGTCAACTCCGGTGCGCTGTCCGCGTCCGGCTCCGACGCGCTGTTCGATGCAATCCTGTCCGCTTCGGTGCTCGCCTCCGCAATCGTTTATCTGGTCTTTCACGTCTCGCTGGAAGCCTACGTCGGCGTCGTAATCGCAGGGTTCATCATCAAGGCGGGAATCGAAATGATGATCGAAACGCTGAACGACATCATCGGCAAGCGTGAGGACGCGGAAACGACCGCGGAACTCAAAAAAGTCGTCTGCGAAGAAGAAGCCGTGCTCGGCGCGTATGATGTGACGCTGTTCAACTACGGACCGAACAAAAACTACGGCTCCGTCCATGTCGAACTGCCGGACACGCTGACCGTCGACGAGGCGGACCGCATCACGCGGCGCGTCCAGCAGAACGTCTTTCAGAAAACCGGCGTGATTCTCACCGGCATCGGCATCTATTCCTACAATACGTCCGACGATGAAGCGGCGCACATGCGGAACAAAACCATGGAGACGGTGCTTGCGCACGAATGGGCGCTGCAGATGCACGGATTCTATGCCGATACCGAGCAAAAGACCATGCGTTTCGACGTCGTCCTGAGCTTTGACATCGACCGGAAACACGCGCTGGAAATCCTCTACGGTGAAATTTCTGCGCTTTACCCGGATTATACGCTTCTGATCGTTCCCGACGTCGACGTCGCGGATTAAGACATGCAGATCGGATCCCCGTCCTTTGCGGCGGGGATCCTTTTCTTTGCCCTGCGCTGTGAAACGCCCCTCTCGATTGACTTTTTTCGCACGGGATCATATAATAAAAGAACGAATTCAGGACGGTGATACTATGACAAAATCGGCTCGCATACAATCGTGGATCACGCTCGCATGTTTTCTCGCGGGCGCCGTGCTCGGTATCTTCCTGCCGGGTCTGTTTACGCATATCGCGTTTGTCGGAACGATCTATATCAATCTGCTGAAGCTGATGGCGCTGCCGATCGTACTGTGCACCGTGTTCAACGCGGCGTCACGCGGGGCGGAAAGCGCGACCCGCGCGATGCTTCGCTCCATTCTCTTGTTTGTTCTGCTGTTCGCAGTTACCTTCTCGCTTTGCGCCGGACTGTATTCCCTGCTCTCCCCCGGCGTCGGCTTCCGGCTTCCGGGCACGGCGGCATGGAACGGTACCGCCGCCGATCTTACGCCGGAGGGATTCGTGCAGAACATCTTCTCCGCCAACATCTTCGCTTCGCTCTCGGGAGGCGCCATGCTGCCGACGATCCTGTTTGCGTTCCTGATGGGAATCGTTGCCGGAAAGGTTCACGCAAACCGGCTCACCGCGCTCGTCTCCGAACTTGAGACCGTCTTTTCGAAGATGCTGACCTATGTGCTGTATCTGACGCCGGTCGGCGTCTTTGTCCTGATGGGACGCTGCACCGCAGATCTCGGCGCGGAAGCGCTCACCGGCGCGCTCACCTATGTGCTCTGCGCGTGGGGCGGCTCCGTACTTGTGCTGCTTCTCGTGATGATCCTGCCGCTTTGGATCTTCGCCCGCGTCAATCCTTTCACCTATTTCCGGAAGATGGGACGCGTGCTTTTGACAGCGCTTTCCACCTGCTCCTCTGCCGCGACGCTGCCCGAAACGCTGCGTACGCTCCGGGAAGGCTTCGAGGTGCCGGAGAACATCTCCGGCGTCGTCGCGCCGCTCGGCTGTACGATCCATATGTGCGGCGGCGCAGTGTCCTTCAGCCTCCTCGGACTTTTCGTCATGCAGATGACGGGACGTCCGGTGACTATCGGTCTGTTTCTCTGGATGCTGCTCTTTGCGGAACTGCTGAACATGGCGGCGCCGGGCATTCCGGGCGGCGGCATCGTACTCGGCGCAACATTCCTGAACCTTTTGGGCATCCCGGACGCCGGGTTGTTTCTCGGTATGTACGCCGGCATTTACCGGCTTTTGGATATGTCCTACACGTCTTTGAACGTCGCGGGCGACGTCACCGCGACGCTGCTGATCAACCGATGGGAGAGCAAGTCATGAAACCGTTATCCCGTGTCGTCCCGCCGTCGCTTACCATGTCCCTGGATCAGAACGCAAAGCGGCTTTCTGCCGAGGGACGCGACATCATCAACCTCACCGCCGGGCAGGTGGATCTTCCGATGCCTCCGGAAGGCAAGGCGGCGATTCTTGCCGCGCTCGAAGCGGATCGCACCGGCTACGTTCCCGCCGCCGGTTCCGCCGATCTCAAGGAAGCCGTGCGAAACAGGAAGGGCTGGACGGACGGAAGCATCCTGATCTCCGCCGGCGCAAAGCCGCTTCTGAACGCCGCTGTCGCATGTGTGCTCGGCGCGGGCGACGAAGCGCTGCTTCCCGTGCCGTGCTACACGAGCTACCCCGAAATGATCCGGCTTTCCGGCGCAACGCCGGTCCCTGTCCCCTGCCGCCCCGAAAACGGCTTCTGCGTGACGCCGGACGATCTTCTTGCCGGTCTCACACCGCGGACAAAAGCGCTGATTTTGAACCATCCGACGAACCCGACCGGCGCAGTCTATTCGCGGGACACGCTGAAAGGCATTGTCGATTTGTGCATCGCGCACGACCTTTGGATCCTTGCGGACGAGGTCTACGGCGCATTCGTCTATGAAGGCGTCTTTACGAGCCTGTATGATTTTCCGGAGATTCGCGATCGGCTGATTCTGGTCGACAGCGCATCCAAGACCTATGCGATGGCGGGGCTTCGCCTCGGCTATGCGGTTGCGCCGGATGCCGCTGCGCAGGCGATGGCGGGATATCTGAGCCACGCGATCGGCTGTCCCTGTTCGCTTTCGGAGCGCGCGGCGCTCACCGTTCTGTCCGTCGGCGATCGGTATCCGGCTGCGCTTCGCGACGTCTTTCATGCCCGTCGCGACCGGATGCGCGAAGCGCTTTCGAATCTTCCCGGCATCCGCGTCGAAGGCGGAAGCGGCGCGTTTTATCTCTGGCTCGACGTGACCGGGATTGATTCCGACGACATGCGCTTCTGCCGCCGTCTATTGACGGAGCAGGGCGTTGCCCTTACGCCCGGAAGCGCATTTTCAGCGCCCGGATTTGTCCGTCTCGCGTTTACGAAAGACGTTTCGCTGCTTTCGGAAGCGGCAAACCGCATCCGCCGGTTCTGCGGCGAATGAAATCCAAAGCCGTCGGAAAAGACGGGGACGGCGACGCGCGATCTGCCTCTCCAATAGAGCGTCGCGTATCGGACCCGAACCGCTTTTATGAGAATGCGGAAAACGGTTCTGCGACCGTTCATTTTGTCTCTTCGCAGTCCGATCACTGTGGAATCTGTTGCATTTCCGTCCCCGATTGATGTAAACTGGAACTATCCCGAAAAGAAAGGATCACGGTCATGAGAAAAACAAAAATCATCTGCACCATCGGTCCGTCGAGCGATCAGCCGGAAGTCTTTCGCGCCATGTGTCTGGCGGGGCTGAACGTTGCGCGGCTGAATTTCTCGCACGGCACGCACGAGGAGCATCAGAAAAAGATCGACATGATCAAAGCGGTACGGGAAGAACTGAATCTCCCGATCCCGATCATGCTCGACACCAAAGGACCGGAGTACCGGATCCGCACGTTTGAAAACGGCAGGGTCACGCTGAATGACGGCGACACGTTCACGTTCACCACGCGGGACATCGTAGGCAACAACGAGATCGTTTCCGTCAGCTACGCAGGTCTTGCGGATGATCTTTCCGTCGGCGACCGCATCCTTGTCAACAACGGGCTCGTCATCTTTGAGGTTGAAGCGATCGAGGACACCGAGATCCTCTGCCGCGTCGTCACCGGCGGCGTTCTCTCCGACCGCAAGAGCATGAGCTTCCCCGGAAAGGTCATGCGTCAGAAATACCTCAGTGAACAGGACAAATCCGACTTGCTGTTCGGCATTGAAAACGGCGTGGAATTCGTCGCCGCGTCGTTCGTGTCCTGCAAGCAGGACCTTCTGGACCTCAAGGGCTTTCTGCATGAACACGGCGGCGACAGCATCGACGTCATCGCGAAGATCGAAAACCGCCACGGCGTCGACAACATCGACGAGATCTGTTCCTGCTGCGAGGGCGTTATGGTCGCGCGCGGCGATCTCGGCGTGGAGGTTCCGTTTACCGAACTGCCCGCGATTCAGAAACATCTGATTACAAAATGCCGGCTTTTGGGCAAGCGCGTCATCACCGCGACCGAAATGCTGGAAAGCATGATCAGCAATCCCCGCCCGACGCGTGCGGAAATCAGCGACGTCGCGAACGCAGTTTATGACGGAACCAGCGCAATCATGCTCTCGGGTGAATCCGCTGCCGGCAAATACCCGGTCGAATCCGTCCGCACGATGAGCGAGATCGCCGAAGAGACCGAACGGCACATTGACTATAAAGCACAGTTTGAAACGCAGACCTTCCGCATTCACAACCGCGTGGACGCAATCTCTCACGCCGCCTGCACGATGGCGATCGACCTCAACGCGAGCGCGATCGTCGTCACGTCGCTCAGCGGGCTGACGGTTCGCATGGTCTCCCGCTTCCGCGCGCCGATCACGATCCTGGGTCTTGCCACGAACAAAACAGCGTGGTACAAGCTCGCACTCTCCTGGGGCGTCGTTCCGGTGCTGACCGAGCAGTTCCCGACCATGGACGTGCTCTACTTCTACGCCGCGCGCTGCGCAAAAGCGAAGCTCGGACTCGCGCCGGGTGCAACGATCGTCATGACCGGCGGCGATACGACCGGCGAAAGCGGCAACACGAACGTACTCCGCATTGAAACGATCCGATAAGCCATGAAACCGGCAAAACTGTTTCTTGCATGCCGCGATACGGAATGGGCATATACCGGCGTCGATCACGACCGGCACATCGTCCGCGCAATCGTGTTCGACGATGACGGATATTTCTACTTCGTCCGTCTCCGCCGGGACGACGATTTCGGGAAAGCGACGCTGATCGAAACCTCCGGCGGCGGCGTGGAACCCGGCGAGGATCCCGAAACGGCGATCCGCCGCGAGCTTTGCGAAGAGCTCGGCGCCGATGTCGACACGGTCGCGGAGATCGGCGTCGTCAGCGATTACTATAACCTGATCCGCCGGCACAACATCAATCGGTACTATCTCGCAAGGGTCCGCTCGTTCGGCGAACGTCACCTGACCGCGGATGAGATCGACCGATTTCATCTGTCCGTGCTGAAACTGCGGTTCGAGGACGCCTTGCGCGAATACGAACGCAACAAAGCATACCCGCTCGGCAGGCTGATTACGCAGCGCGAGCTGCCCGTATTGTACCGCGCAAAAGCGCTGCTGGACAAGAAAAACGAGTTTTGATCGACGAGGCTTTCCGCATGATTGCAAACTACCATACCCACACCGTGCGCTGCGGACACGCAGTCGGTCCGGATCGCGCCTATGTGGAGACTGCGATCCGAAGGGGACTGAAAACGCTCGGATTTTCCGAGCATGTCCCCATGCCGTTTCCGGACGGACATGAATCCTCCTACCGCCTCCCGCGCCGCCTGCTTGACGATTATGTGCAGAGCATTCTGTCGCTGAAGACGGAATACCGAAACGACATCGAAATCCGTCTCGGGTTTGAGGCGGAATATTACCCCGATCTGTTCGAAGCGATGCTGGACTTGCTTCGCCCGTTTCCGGTCGATTATCTGCTGCTCGGTCAGCACTTCAACGACAGTTCGGAACGCGTATACCACACCAATCCGCAGCTTGCACAATCCGCTCTCGTCCGGTACGCGGACGTCGCCCTCGAAGGTCTTAAAACAGGCTGTTTCAGCTGCTTTGCGCATCCGGACCTGATGCACTATATCGGTCCGAAGCGGATCTATCTCCGCGAGATGACGCGGCTGATCAACGGCGCGATCGCGCTCGGCATCCCGCTCGAAATCAATATGCTCGGCATGCGCGAGCACAAAAACTACCCCAACGCGAACTTTTGGACGCTTGCAGGCGAGCTCGGCGCTTCCGTGATCCTCGGCTGCGATGCGCACACGCCGGAACACGTGGCGGATCCGGACAATCTCAGGGACGCCGAAGCGTTTGCTGCTCGCTTTCAGATTACCCCGCTGAAGGATATTTCCCTGAAAAAACCGTTCTGACGCAGGCAATATAAAACGGAGAAGACGCGTGTCTTCTCCGTTTTCACTTTTGGAATCAATAGAAACTGCGTTCTCCGGGTCGTTTGATCGGATCGTGCGGACCGGGAATCAGTTCGGAATATCCCCACGCCAATCCGTCTGCCCACGTCCGCTGCGG
>CAMORL010000073.1 GCA_946623765.1 uncultured Clostridia bacterium | reverse complement strand
CTGTCCTGTTTATTGACCATTCAAACACATTCCGAAGCAGCCGGTCAAGCGCCTCGTCTTATGAATCCTGCCGGACTTCAGCAAAGAACGCCGCCGTCCTGTCCGCCACGTTCTGCTTCAGGTTGGTGAAAAAGAACATATAATCATACAGGTGATACGCCCCCTCGGGAAAGATGTCCAGACCGGGCGGATAATCCTCTGTTCTCACATCCGTCACCACCAGCTCGCCGCGGGATCCGATATACGCGCCGCAAAGCGCGGGGATCGGCGCTGCTCCGGCGTCCATGACCGCGCCCAGATTCAGCGACCGGTCGGCGGGCGTTCCGTCGGTCTTCCAGTTCAGCGGATTGATGGACAACGCCTTGATCCCCGCCGGAATGATAATGGTTTCGGTCAGCGTTCCGTCTTCACAGTCGAAGCTGATCACCGTACCCGGATCCAACTCTCCTTGGGCAGGAACGATCTGCGGATAGTCCTCAACATCCTGTTCCGTCACCGCCCACCCGAGCGCGTACACGGCAATCAGTTTTGACCGCAAGGCATTCCCTTCCGCCGTATCGCCGTAGTATTCTTTCAGCAGTTCCAGGCACATTTCTCCCCCTTGGGAGAAACCCGCCAATATGAGCGGTCTGCCGCCGTTCTCATGATCGAGATACCAACGGAAGGCAGCGGAAACGTCCCGATACGCGACGGCCTTCGCCTTTTCCCGCTCCGATTCATCAAACCGGTAGGCATTGATGGACATTTGCCGGTAATAGGGGGAATACAGCCGTCCTGTTTCGGAAAAGATGCCTTTCTCCAAATCCAAAGCATAGATGAATCTGGATTTCAGCTTTTCGTTGAGGTCAAAGGCGTTGCTTTCACTCTTGGTGTCCACGGTGGGACAGATGATGAACACGTCCGCGTCCTTGCCCTCACCCAAAGCAAAATACGCCCAGGCGTCCGGATCGTTATAGTCCGGCGCCCCTGTTTCCGGCGCAGATGCAGGCGATACGGCCGGAGCAGGCTCCGTTGTTTCCGTATCCGGTTCAGATGTGGGTTCCGCTGTCGGGATCGGCTCCGCGGTCGCCTCGGTCCGGGCCGTATCCAAGGGCGACGCAGAAGGAATAACCGCCGTATCTGCTTTCTTTTGCGCGTTGATCCGCCAGGCAATGCCGATTGCCGCCAGGACGACAATCACCGCGATCAGTAATACGATCCAAGTTCTTTTGCGCATAGTTCCTCCTGTTTGTTCAGACATTTTACGCATCAGGATAGATCCGTCAGCTTCAGCTTTTTCACCTTCATCAGCGCGATTGCATTGATGACGACGGCAAACAGAGCGGTAATCCCCGCGGCGTACAGCCATGCCGGTACGCAGATGCTGCGGTCAAACTGCGTATACTTTAGCTCCACCGAGCGGACGATATAGTACCCGATTCCGCAGCCCAAAGCGACGCCCAAGAGAATGCCGATCACAGTGGTAACCGCCGTCTCGCGCAACAGATAGCCGATCAGCTCTTTTACCGTAAAGCCATTGATCCGCATGATGATGAGCTCGCGCTTTTTCTGCAGGACAAAGGTATTGGTCAGGTTCAGCAATACCACGCCCGCCATGATCGCCGCAATCGCGATCAGCAGCGCGTCGACGGAATTGATCGAGGCGGTCGCCGCCTCAAACGCGGTGCGGTTGCCGGCGGACGGCGTCCATGAGACGAGTCCCCAGGTTTCATCGAGCGCGGTCAGCAGCGCGTCTTGATCCGCGCCGTTCAGCCGTACGAAAAACGTGTTGGGCGTGAAATCTTTGCCAAACTGCGACGCATAATAATCGCCGCTCATCACGATTGTCAGACCGATATAGTTTTTGAACACCCCTGCAACTCTGACCGTTGCCGCGTCCGAAAGCCCGATCATCAGCTTGATTTCGCTGCCCACGCTGAGCCCTTCGGTCTCCGCCAGACGCTGATAAATATAGACGCCTTCGTCCGTGGGCGACAGCGGCTGACCGGTTTTCCAATCGAGCAGGCGATGCATGGAATGGATCTCATTCACATCGCCGCAAAGCAGTGTGGCAAGCCCCATGCTCTCGGTTTCCACAATGACTTCGGTTCGGTACAGCTTGATGCTGTCCACGCCGGCACTGTCGAAAATGCTCTGCATCTCCTCCTCGGCATAGGACTGATATTCCACCGAGGCGTCATAGGCGAGAATCTCGCTGTCCTGCCGTTCGGTGCAGTTGTTGACCGCGCTTTTCAGCGTAAAGCCGATGCCGATCATGGCACAGCAGCCGAGAATGCTCACGACGGTCAGGGTGACGCGCTTCCAATCGGACCGGATGTTGCGCAGAATCAACCTCGCATACAGTCCAAGCACATGTTTTTTGCCTGTCTGCGCCTTGCGCGAAGCCAAAGGAACCGGCGGCATCATCAGCGCATTTGCGGATTCCTTTATCAGTCTTCGGCAGGAAAGCCAAACCGCGCCGACCGAAAGGATGATCCCTGCTAAAAGCACAAGCAGCACAAGTCCCCAATCAAACAGCGGTGCGGAAAGATCGACGGCAAAGGACTCGTTATAGTTGTTCAGTGCAACGCCCTCCATAAAGAACCGCGCGGCAAGACTGCCGAGGATTGTTCCGATGACCACGGCAGAGACGGCGAACAACAGATACTTTTGCAGGATTTCACGGTTGTAAAAGCCGAGCGCCTTGACCGTGCCGACCTGCGTGCGCTGCTCGTTGACCATTTTGCCGATCGTCGCAAGGATGGTCAGCGCGCCGATCACGATAAACATCAGCCCGAAGTTCATCTGAATGGCGCGCAGCGTTTCGCTGCACGTTTGAATCTGCACAAAGCCGGTGTTCCCGCGTTCATCCACGACGATCCAGCGGCACGGCGCCATATTTTCGATGGATTCGTGATACGCTGCGTAGCTTTCAAATCTCGACTCCAAGTAGGCAATCTGATCTTCGTCCGGCGGCGTTTCCTGCCGCGCGCGTTCCAGATCCTCCCGGTTCGCCTGCTCCATGGCGTCGATCTGCGCATGTGCCGCTTCTTTTACGGCGGCGTCCGTTTTCGGCGTTTCCGCAACGGCAAGCATCTCGATCCGGTCGATCACGGTCGAAACGACCTTCTTATGTGCTTCGGAAAAGCGATTGCCACGAGCGCCTTCCACCGCGACCTCCGCCTTCATGCACGCGCCGTGCAGCGTTTCAAGATCGAACGCTTCCTTTGTAACGATGACATACGGCGTCTGCGCAAAGGTTGTGCTGAGATGATCCGGGTGCTGAAAAATGCCGGTAATGGTGAACTCAGATCCGAGGAAGTACTGTCCGGCGTCGTCGGTCATGGAATAATCGCCGATCCGGTCGCCGATCACGAGGTGCAGCGCTTCGGCAAGGCTCTGTTCGATCGCGCATTCGTCTTCGTTTTCCGGCAGCCGTCCTTCCAGTACCTCAGGGACGCTGACGTGTTTGCCGGCGGTGACGAAAGCCGCATCCGCGTACTGTTCGTCATGACAGATCGAAGCGCCGGCCTGCCAGACCGGATCTACCGCCTGTACGCCGTCCAACGCCTTGAGCGCTGCGATATTCTCTTCCGAAATCAGCAGTGTTGAAATGACCTCAATGTTGCGGAAGCGCATGGAATCATACGCGTCCGTGCCGTTGCGCATGATCGCCTTGCTTGCAAAACCGATGCTGAGAAAGATCGACGTGCCTAAAAGCGCGATCAAAACGACGGACAGATAGGATACGATTCTCTTTTTGATATTTCGGATCGCGTCCAAAAACTGCGTTTTTTTCATGGCAGATCACCAGACCAGTTCTTCCGCGTTGACCGGATGCAGGTTCTTCTTGATGCTGGCGATCCTGCCGTTTCGCATCTTCACCACGCGATCCGCCATTTTCGCGATCTCCGGGTTGTGCGTAACCATCATGACCGTCGCACCCTGATTGCGGACGATGTCTTCAATGACAGACAGAACTTCAATGCTCGTGGTATAGTCGAGCGCCGCCGTCGGCTCGTCGGCAAAGATCAGCTTCGGACGCTTCACGATCGCGCGCGCGATCGACACGCGCTGCTGCTGTCCGCCGGACATCTGACCGGGATAATTGTTGGCGCGGGAAGTTAAACCGACCTTTTCGATCGCCTCCTCCGCAGGCATCGGGTCTTTGACCAGTTCCGCAATAAACTGCACGTTTTCGAGCGCGGTGAGGTTCGGCATCAGATTATACGCCTGGAAAATGAAGCCGATGTACTCGCGCCGGTACTGCGTCAGCTCCGCGTCGGACGGATGCGAGAAGTCTTTGCCCTCCACGATCAGCTCGCCGTCGGTCAGAAAGTCCATGCCGCCCACGATGTTCATCATCGTGGATTTGCCGCAGCCGGATTCGCCGAGCACGACCACAAACTCGTTCTTATAAATGTCGAGATTGACGCCCTTCAAAACCTTCAGCACGCCGTCGCCGGACGGAAACTCTTTGGTGATGTTCTTTAGCGACGCAAGCACTTCCTTCTGTTCGCCGAGGTCGACGATCAGTCCCTTTTCGTCGATCGTGATCGCCGCCAGCGACGCCATGCGTTCGCACAGCTGCAGCTCTTCCGCGTCGTACAGCGTACCGTCCTTTTTGTTGACGATCTGCACGCAGCCGATGACCTCGTGCAGATTGTTCAGCGGGACGCAGATCATGGTCTTGGTGACGAGTCCGTTATCGTCGAACACCGAGCCGTCGAAACGCGCGTCGCTTGCCGCGTCCTCCACGATGACGGATTTGCCGGTCTCGGTGACGACGCCCTCGATGCCGAGCACGTTTTCCACGGTAATGTTGGAAATGTCGGCAGGGCCGATATGGAACATCGGGCTCAACCGATCCGTTTTCGAATCGAGAAGCCAGATCGCGCCCGCTTCGCTGTTCAGCGTTTTGACAATGATCTCCAGACTTCCGGACAGCGCATCGTCGAGGTTATCTACCTCGAGGAGCTGTTCCATGATCTGCCACGTTGCTTTTGTAAATCGTTTTTCCTCTGCCATTTGCGATACCCCTCTCGTTCCTTTTCTTTATTCGATCGTCAGAATGTCCGCAAAACCGGTGACCTCAAAGATCTCCATGATGATCTCGTTTGCGTTTTTGACCTTCATGCTGCCCTGCCGGTTCATCGTCTTCTGTGTCGCAAGCAGTACGCGAAGACCTGCGGATGAAATGTAATCCAGCTTTTCGAAATCGAAGGTCAGTTCCTCGACGCCCTCGAGCGCAGTTTTCAGCGCCGCTTCGAGCTCCGATGCTGTGTTCGTATCCAGCCGTCCGGAAAGCTCGACGGTCAGTTCGGACGCGTTCCGTTTCGTTTCGATGTTCAACATAATGGTCCCTCCTGTGATTGATTTTGGTTGCGCCTTTCTGCAATTACTTTATAAATTAGACACGGAACGGGGAGATTCTGCTTACCGCAAACCGCAATACTCCAGACTTTTATCCCACAGTTCATCTCGATTTTCTTTACTGTAGGAAAGAGCTGATGAATCCTTCGTATTCGTGCTTCTGTCAAAGTACTGCCCCGATACACCGTCAAACCGGCTGTCCACGGCGATCTGCGCCAGCGCGTCGGAAGACGTCCCCAGCTCTCCGTAGCGATCCGGCATGGTGGTCTTTACAACCAGCGCTCTTGCCTTGTCCGTATGTCCGCCGGAGAAGTTGGTCGCTGCCATAAAGCCGGGATTGAAAGAGTTGACGGATATTGACGAGCCCTGCTTCTTCAGCAGCTCATCCAGTTTCAGCGTAAAATAGATCGCGCAAAGCTTGGAATAGGAATACCGCCGCCGATCTGTCATCGCCTCATGCGCCAGATATCCCACGCCCTTCCACTCGATGCCTCCGGGCGGGTTGTGCATATCGCTGCTTACGTTAATAATTCGTCCGTTCGGCGCCATATGCGGAAGGAGTAGCTGCGTCAGCAGAAAATGCCCCAGATAGTTGGTGGCAAAGACAACCTCAAAGCCTTCCTCCGTCGTTCCGCTGTCACACATGGGAGAGATCCCGGCGTTGTTGATCAGTACGTCCACCGTGCCGTAAAACTAATATAATCCTTATTGATAAAAGTTGCAAAGTCCATCAGCTTTCCGAATTCCTCTGCAGTAATGCTCAACAGGATCATCCTCCTCCCGCACATGCGCAGCATATCGTAAAATTATATTTTCATAAATTATATTATATAGGCAGTCGTACAGGAAGTCAAATCAATTTCTTATGGGCATTTCGCCGGACATCCATGTTGTCAAAATGTTGTCAAAGCCCAAAAAGAGCACAAAATTGAACTGTTTCTGCAAAAAGCAGAGTACGAAAAAAGCCCGAATTCTCGGGCTTTTCTGAATGGTAGCGGCGATCCGATACGGAGATTCTTCTGATTGCTTAGACAGCGGAAGAATCTCCGGCGACGCGGCAAAGCCGCGTATACGAACGGACGCTGACGCGCCCGTTCTCGCTACCCCAGGCGCGACAAAAAAACAGCCCCCATGAAGGGGGCTGATTTTTTGGTAGCGGCGATCCGATTCGAACGGATGACAGGTCGGGTATGAAGGGCAAAATTGCAAATGTCGAAAAAAGCGGTAAATACGCAAAAAACGCCTAAATATCTGGATTTTCGGCGTTTTTCATTTGGTTCAATCCGTTCAAAAAGTCATAGAAAAACAATCGTTTATGATCAGAGTGTTGTCAAAAATGTTGTCAATTCCAACGTTCCGGTATAACTGTAAGAATATCACAGAGCCGGTGAAAAGGTTTCATCGGTCCCTTTTGTATGAACGGAACAGCACCCTCGCGGAGGGGAAGCTGAGTATTCACACACGGGAATATATTGCAATGCCGTTTGATGTGCGATTTGCTGCCCAACAATTCCCAAGATCAAAGCATATGTAAAAAGGATGAAAACAGAAATGCGCCCGGTCTGATGGCCGCGTTCGCCGCTGTCTGTGCCCCCTTATTCTACCGTAACGCTCTTTGCGAGGTTTCTGGGTTTATCGACGTCAAGCCCCTTGGCGACGCTTGTATAGTAAGCAAGCAGCTGCAGCGGTATGATCGCGATGCTGCCGATAAAATGCGGGTCGGTATTCGGCACGTAGACCGTGAAGTTTGCCGTTTCCTCGACGTTGTAGTTGCCGTAGCCGGTGAGCCCCATGAGATACGAGCCGCGTGCCTTGCACTCTGCCATGTTGCTGACGGTCTTTTCGACCAAACTGTTCTGCGTGAGCACGCCGATGACGAGCGTCCCTTCCTCGACAAGCGAAATCGTGCCGTGCTTCAGTTCACCCGCCGCGTACGCCCCGCTGTGGATATACGAAATCTCCTTCATTTTGAGGCTGCCTTCGAGGCAAATCGCATAGTCGAGCCCGCGTCCGATAAAGAAGATGTCCCGCGCGTTTAGAACGCCCTGATGCGAAAGTCAATATGCCGCCGGGACGGATTTCTGGGACAAAGGAAGGCAAATACCCGTCCGCGCGGAACGGGTATTTGCCCGGTCGATCATTGACGTTTCAGATAGTCCACATGCAGAAGCTCATGCTCTCTGCCCTTCAGAACGGTCGCATAGAGCTCGTTCATCAGCGGATTGTCCTGCGAGCGCTTGATCATCGACACGCGGTCGGAACGGTACAGACCCTCGCCGCGCTTGGCGCGGTGACGCTGCGAGATGTAGGGCTGACCCGCGCCGGAGATGCAGCCGCCGCGGCATGCCATGATCTCGACGAGATCGTAATGCACACGACCTTCCTTGATCATTTCGATCACCTTCTGCGCGCTGCCGAGTCCCGAGACCACCG
>CAMORL010000072.1 GCA_946623765.1 uncultured Clostridia bacterium | reverse complement strand
GAGGAAGCGCTCGGCTTCCGTGCCTACTACGAGAACTACATTGCCAAGAACTACAACGTGACCTTCACCTATACCGAGCAGCTCGAAGACGCTGCGGCGGAAAAGAGCGCGATCGAAAAGTTCGCGGCGCAGGGCTACGACGCGATCCTGTCGCTTTCGAGCGCAGACCGTGCAACGCAGATCGAAACCGCAGCGGCGAACAAGCTCTATTACGCGGTCGTTTCCGGCATGCTGGACGATGCGCAGTATGAGCAGTACAAGTCCAATCCGTACTTCGTCGGTCAGATCGGACCGAGCATGGACACCGAGTTTGAAGCGGGCTTTGCGATGGGCAAGCACTTCGCCGATCAGGGCGCAAAGACCGTCGGCATCTACGGCGCATTCATTCCGAACCCGATGCACGTCTACCGCACGGCGGGCGTCCTCGCGGGACTCGGCTGCACTTACGGCGGCGCTTCCGACAAGGACGGCATCGCGGGTCAGCTCTTCGCCGATCAGGGCGTGGATATGAGCAAGGTCGCTTGCGGCAATGTTCAGGTCATCGGTTACTTCCAGGGCTTCGGCGACACCACCTTTGACGAGCTCTTTGCAATCGTCGGTCAGACGCCCGACGCGTTCCTGTCCGTCGGTATGGCGACCACGTTCTTTGCGGAAGCGCTGAACGGCGCGCACATCCCGTATGCGGATATCGACTCCTTCACCACCGGCAACGCGGCGAACATGAAGGACGGCTCGCTCGTATACCTTGCGGGCAAGTATTCCTCCAGCATCGGCCCGATCTTTGCGGCAGTGCTGAATGCGGTCAAGGGCAATCCGATCCGTGACGAGAACGGCAACGCGATCTCCCTGAGCCAGAACTACCTCGTGGCGACCGACAGCGAAACGTTCGATTCCATCTTCAACGGCGACAAGGGCGACAGCCCGATCTTCGGCAAGGACGCGCTCGACAAGGCGATCGGCAAGATCTCCTATTCCGATTTCGCAGCGCTGGTTGCATCCAAGTAATCTAAAAGAACATTCCCTCCCCGGCGGGGTGATTACGCCTCGTCCGGGGAGCAAATCAAGCGGGAGGAATCCACTATGAAGATAAGTCGAAGAATCATCGGCACGCTTGCAATTCCGTGCGCGGCGGCGGCTGTTCTGCTGATCCTGTGCGCGATCGGCGGCAAGAGCATGATTGCAAATCAGACCGGTTTCAATTATTTTGTGCAGTATACTGCCATCGTGATGATCACGACCATGGCGCTGTCCGTCAACCTGAACAGCGGTCGATTTGATTTTTCGCTCGGCTCTATGGCGGTCCTCTCATCGGTGCTTGCCGCGAAAACGACAAACGCGCTTTTGCACGGCAGCGGCGGCAGCGCGATCGTGATGCTCGTTCTTTGCATCGTGTTCGGGGCGCTTTTGGGGCTCGCTTCCGGCGCGCTGTACGTCGCGCTGAAAATTCCCCCGATCATCACCTCCCTCGGCGTCACGCTGATCTATGAGGGCGTCACATTCACCGTGACCTCCGGCAAATACGTGATGGACGAGGTGCGAAATCCTTCCATGACGGCGTTTGCGGGCAGCTGGTATTTCCCTGCGATCCTGATCGTTCTGGTGCTCGCGCTGATGATCTGGCTGTTTGACCATACCCGCTTCGGCTACGATTACAAGGCGCTGCAAAGCGGACAGAAGGTTGCCGTCAACACCGGCATTCGCGAGATTCCGAACGCGATCGTCTGCTATGTCATCTGCGGCGCGCTGATGGGTCTCGTCGGTTTTCTCAATGCGGCGCGAAGCTCGAACATCAACGGCGGCGCGCTGAACTTCGGCTCCATCGGCATCATGTTCACCGCGTTTTTGCCGATGTTCATCGGCGGCTATATCGGCAGATTCAGCAACGAAAAACTCGGCTACTTCCTTGCCGCGCTGTGCATGTCGATGCTCAATTCCACGTTTGCCGCGTTCTCCAACGAGATCAGCGCATCCATGCAGTCGATCATCAACGCCGTGCTGCTGGTGGTGTTCCTGATCTATCTCAACAACGAAGGCTTGCTGAAAAAACTGTTCAAGCCCGTCAAAGCTTAAATTCGAACATCGGAGGGCGGTCAAATGATCGCCCCTCATTATAAAGAGGTTTTTTATGGTCGATCTCAAAACAACTCCTTTCTTTTTAGACGACGATTGTGTAAAATGGGTGCATGAAACGCTTGCCGGAATGACGCTCGAAGAAAAGGCGGGACAGGTGTTCTGCCCGATGGGGCTGACCGCCGAGCCGGGCGAACTGCATCATCGCATCCGCGAAATCGGCGTCGGCGGCATGATGTACCGCCCCGACAGCGCGCGCAATATCCAGAGCGTACACCGCACGATCCAGTCGATGGCGAAGATCCCGCTGCTGCTTGCGGCGAACACGGAGCGCGGCGGCGACGGTATCGCGTATGAAGGTACGTCCTTCGGTCAGCCGATGCTCGTTTCGGCGACCGACGACGTTGAGAACGCTTACCGCATGGGCAAAGTCGCCTGCTCGGAAGGCGCGGCGGTCGGTATGAACTGGAGCTTTGCGCCCATTGTGGATATCAATTACGAATTTCACAACCCGATCACCAACGTCCGCACGTTCGGCAGCGATCCGGGTCGCGTCATCGCCTGCGCAAAGGAATACATGCGCGGCGCGAAGGAAAGCGGCGTCGCGGTTGCAATCAAGCATTTTCCGGGCGACGGCGTGGACGAACGCGATCAGCATATTCTGACGAGCGTCAATTCGCTCGACCGCGCCGCGTGGGAGGAAAGCTACGGCAAAGTATACCGCACGCTGATCGAAGAAGGCGCCGAGAGCGTCATGGTCGGACATATCGCGCTGCCCGCGTATGCGGACGAAGCGGAGCGATTTTTGCCCGCGAGTCTGTCGCATTCGCTCCTTACGGGATTGCTTCGCGAAACGCTCGGCTTCAACGGACTGATCTGCACGGACGCGACGCCGATGGTCGGCTTTACCGCGGCGATGCCGCGAAGCCGCGCGATCCCCGCGGCAATCGAAGCCGGCGCGGATATGATCCTGTTCAATAAGGATCTCGACGAGGATTATGCGTTTTTGCTGAACGGACTGAAAAACGGAATTTGTTCCGTCGAACGGCTTGACGAAGCGGTCACGCGCATCCTTGCGCTGAAAGCGGCGCTGCGCCTTCCGCAGAAACAGAGGACGAACACGCTCGTTCCGCCGGTATCTGCGCTCGAAACCGTCGGCTGTGCGCAGCATCGCGCATGGGCAAAGGAAGCGGCGGACAAGGCGGTTACGCTTGTCAAGGACACACAGCATCTTTTGCCGTTGTCGAAAGAGCGTTTTCCGCGGGTCTATCTCAATGTGATCCAAAGGGACATGAGCCCCGAAAACCCTGTCGTGCAGGCATGGAAAGAACTGTTTGAGCAGGAGGGATTCGCCGTCACGGTGCGCGACCGCAGGGTGCGCGTGACCGTACAGGATATGGCGAATATCCCGAATCTGCCGCAGGAGAAGCTTGCGCTGCTGCACGAAATGTACCGCAGCGTCGGCGAGGTGCATGAGGATTACGATCTGTATGTCTACGTCTGCAACATGGAGAATGCGTCGAACAACACGACGCTTCGCCTGAACTGGAACGTGACCTTCGGGCTCGGCGACGACGCGCCGTGGTTCGTGTCCGAGGTGCCGACTCTCATGATCAGCACGGCGTACCCGTATCATCTGTTCGATGCGCCGATGATCAAAACCTATATCAACGCATACGCCGGAACGCCGGATGCGCGTGAGGCGATCATGGAGAAACTGACGGGACGGAGCGCATTTACGGGGAAGAGCCCGATCGATCCGTTTTGCGGGAGGGAGGATACAAAATGGTGAAGCAATTTGACGCGGTCATCTTTGATCTGGACGGTGTCATCTGCTATACGGACGAATATCATTATCGCGCGTGGAAAACGATCGCGGACAGCATCGGCGTCCCGTTCGACCGCACGGTCAACAACCGCCTGCGGGGCGTGAGCCGCATGGCAAGTCTGGACATCATTCTGGAGCAAAGCTCCTGCCCGTTTTCTCAGGCGGAGAAGGATGCTCTTGCGGATCAAAAAAATGAACTGTACAAACACCTTCTTGCCGAGATGACGCCGGAGGATCTTCCTGCCGAGGTGAGAGAAACGCTTGACACACTGCGTAAAAAAGGGTATCTTTTGGCTATCGGATCGTCGTCCAGGAATACGCCGTTTATCCTGCAGCAGATCGGTCTTGCCGGATTTTTCGATGCGGTATCCGACGGCAACAACATCACGCATTCGAAGCCGGATCCCGAGGTCTTTCTGAAAGCGGCGCAGATGCTGCACGCAGAGCCCTCTCGCTGCCTTGTCGTTGAGGACGCGGTGTCCGGCGCGCAGGCGGCGCATGCGGGCGGCATGAAAGCGGCCTGCGTCGGCGACGCCTCCGAGCAAGGCGCGGGTGATTGGAACCTGAACGGTGTGAAGGATCTTTTGAAGTTCTTATGAGTATGAAACAGAATGCTGCTTTTCTGAAAACAGCCGATGCGCTGAAGCCGAAACTGCATAGGCGAACCGTAACCGCCCGCGCACCGCAAACGCCGATGACCCGGGGCGACCGTGCCGTATTCGATTTTTCGGAGCATTTGGTCGGCTTTGTCACGCTGTCGTTTGAAACGGTCGGCAGTCATCCGGATGCGCCGGTGTGGCTCGATCTGCAGTTTGCGGAACGTGAACAGGAGCTCTCCGAACGCGTGGAGGACTATCATGGATGGGTCAGCCCGAGCTGGGTACAGCAGGAGCGGATCCATCTCGATATGTTTCCGTGCACCGTAACGCTTCCGCGCCGCTATGCGTTCCGGTATCTGGACATCCGGGTGCTCGGCATCAGCCAAAAGTTTCGCCTCGTCGTGCGTGAAGTGCGATGCGAAGCGGTTTCCTCGGCGGACGATGAACGCCTGCTGCCGTATCGCTCGCAGGATGCCGAACAGATGCGCCTCGACCGCATTGCCTGCAAGACGCTGCACGACTGCATGCAGGATGTGTTCGAGGACGGACCGAAGCGTGACAGACGGCTTTGGATCGGAGATCTCCGCCTTCAGGCGCTTGCGAACGCGCAGACGTATCGGAAGTTTGATCTTGTCAAGCGCTGTTTGTATCTGTTTGCGGGAAGCACGACCGAAGACGGCAGGGTCGGCGCGGCGATCTTTACAGAGCCGGAGATCGAAGCGGACGATACCGCGATGTTCGATTATTCCCTGCTGTTTATTCCGACGCTTCTGGACTATTACGAAGCAACCGGGGACAGGGAAACGCTTTCGGAACTCTGGCCCACGGCTAAGCGTCAGATCGAGCTGGCGCGGGATTCCTTTGATGCCTCCGGCGTCGTGCGCGACAGCAGCGTACTCGGCTGGTGCTTTGTCGACTGGAACCTTGCGCTTAACAAACAGGCGTCTGCGCAGGGCATTTATCTCTATTGCGAGGCGGCGGCGAAGCGGATCGCGGCGATCCTCGGCGATGCCGAAGCGGAACGGGCGCTCTCCGCAGACTGCGAAGCCGGGCAAAACGCTGCAAGAAAACACCTGTACGACGCCGAAAAAGGCGTGTTCATCAGCGGCGAAGCGCGTCAGGTTTCGATCGCTTCACAGGTCTGGATGATTCTCGGCGGCGTCTCGGACGATGCGGGCATCCTTGACCGCGCGGCAAATATGCCGGACGCGGTCGGTATGGTTACGCCGTACATGTATCACCATTATGTGCAGGCGCTGATCGACGTCGGAAGAAAGGCGCAGGCGCTGGATGTGCTGCGTTCCTATTGGGGCGGCATGGCGAACGAGGGCGCGGATACCTTCTGGGAGCTGTATAACCCCGATAATCCAAACGAATCCCCCTACGGCGGCACCATCGTGCTGAGCTACTGCCACGCATGGAGCTGCGCGCCGGCATATTTTTTGAGAAAGTATTATCAGGAATGAAGTATTCTCTTGCAATCGACATCGGCGCATCGAGCGGCCGCCATATCGTGGGCCGGATGGAAAACGGAACGCTTCACACCGAGGAGGTCTATCGATTTCCGAACGGTGTAATTGAGCGCGACGGACATCTTTGCTGGGACATCGAAGCGCTCGTTTCGCACGTCAGGGCAGGGATCGAAAAAGCGCAGGCAGCTTATGAGATCGAATCGCTTTCCGTCGACACCTGGGGCGTGGATTATGTGCTGCTGAAAGGCGACGAGACCGTGTACCCGGTCTATGCCTACCGGGACAGCCGCACCGAGGCGGTGATTCCGAAGGTGCATGAAAAGATGCCGTTTTCGGAACTCTATCGTCGCACCGGCATTCAGTTTCAGCCGTTCAATACGATCTATCAGATGTATACGGACAAGGTTTCGGGACGGCTCGAAGGGGTCACGGATTTTCTGATGATCCCGGAATATCTCATGTACCGCCTTTGCGGTACAAAATCGCACGAGTACACCAACGCCACCACCGGCGGCATGGTGAACGCAAAGACGGGGGCGTATGATCCGGAGATCATCGAGGCTTTGGGACTTCCGAAGCACCTGTTTCAGCCCTTGCAGCAGCCCGGTACCGTGATCGGCACCTACAACGGAATCAAGGTCATGCTTTGCGCCACGCACGACACCGGCTCGGCGGTTGAAGGCATTCCGATGGATACGGACGCGCCGTACATCTCTTCCGGTACATGGAGCCTGCTCGGCGTCAAGTCCGAACGTCCGATCACGGACGAAGCGAGCGAACGCGCCAACTGGTCCAACGAGGGCGGCGTGGGGTATACGCGCTATCAGAAGAACATCATGGGCATGTGGCTTGTGAACCGGCTGAAAGACGAACTGTGCCCGGACAAGCCGTGGCACGAGATCACGGCGGAGGCGGAAGCGAGCGCATTTTTCGAAACCGTCGACGCAAACGCACCGGCATTCCTCGCGCCGAAAAGCATGGTCGAAGCGTTTGACAAAGCGCTGCAAAGAAAGCCGGAGAGGATCGGCGATTACTTCCGCTGTGCGTACCGTTCGCTTGCTGAGTCTTACGGACAGGCGATCGAAGAATTGGAGCGCAATACCGGCAAAAAATATGATATACTGTACATTGTCGGCGGCGGAGCGAAAAACGCATTTCTGAACCGACTGACCGAGGAAACGACCCAAAAGACCGTCGTCGCGCTGCCGATCGAGGCAACGGCGCTCGGCAACCTGAAGATTCAAATGGAGGCAGACAGATGAGCTATACGGAAGCAAAGGAACGCTACGCCGCGTACGGCGTAAACGTCGAACAGGCGATCGAAACGCTGAAAACCGTGCCGGTTTCCCTGCATTGCTGGCAGGGCGACGACGTGCGCGGGTTCGATACCGATCCGAATAAGCCGCTGACCGGCGGCATTCAGACCACCGGCAACTATCCGGGCAGAGCACGCACGCCCGAGGAACTCATGGCGGACATCGACAAGGTCCTGACCCTGATCCCCGGCAAGCCCAAGATGAACCTGCATGCCAGCTACGCCGTCTTTGAGGACGGCGACTGGGCGGATCGGGACAAACTGGAGCCGAAACACTTCCGCAAGTGGGTGGATTTCTGCAAGGAAAGAAAACTCGGCTGCGATTTCAACCCGACGTTCTTTTCTCATCCGAACTGCGATCCCTTAACGCTTTCGAGCCCGAACGCGGACACGCGCCGCTTCTGGATTGACCACGGCAAAGCCTGCATCCGCATTTCAAGCTATATTGCGGAGGAGCTTGGGGAGCCGTGCGTGATGAACATCTGGACCGGCGACGGCTTCAAGGATGTTCCCGCCGACCGCATGGGACCGCGCGTGCGCTATCGGGAAGCGATCGACGAGAT
>CAMORL010000071.1 GCA_946623765.1 uncultured Clostridia bacterium | reverse complement strand
GGACAGGTTGCGGTCGGCGCGGTGGTGCTGAACCGCGTGAAAAGCAGTTCGTTCCCGAATTCCGTTTCGGGAGTGATCTTTCAGCGAGGCGCGTTTTCCGCGGTCGACGACGGGCAGATCAACCTGACGCCGAACGATTCCGCTTTGAAAGCGGCGAAGGACGCCATGAACGGGTGGGATCCGACCGGCGGCTGCCTCTATTACTACAATCCCGACAAGACAAGCAACCGCTGGATCCGGAGCCGTCCCGTCGTGCTCAGGATCGGCAGTCACGTATTCTGTAAATAAATGCGAGTATCCAAGAAAATCTGGCTGTTCGGGTTCCCCGCGATCCTTCTGATCGGGCTCGCGGTGATGACCGTTACGTTTTTCCGGCAGCGTGAAACGATCGCGTCGCAGCAGCGCGTGATCGACGCGCAGACCGAAAGCGCGTACCGCGCGCTCAACAACGACCTGAACGATCTTTCCGTCGCGCTCAACAAGCTCGAAGCGGCGGGCACGCCCGCAAGGCTTTCGAAAGGCTTTGCGGATATTCGGCGGCTCTCCGCAGACGCGGTGCGCGCGCTGTCGCTGCTGCCGGTTTCGCAGGCGGAGGACGGTACGCTCATGCAGTTTCTGACGCGTACCGGCGATTATGCCGAAACGCTGATGGATCGGGTGCTGTCCGGTCAGATGCTTTCGGAGGAGCAGCTCCGCTCGCTTACGGATCTTCGCGCGTGCTGTTCGTCGCTGTCCGAAACGTTCGACGGCGACTGCCTGGACGGCAATTTTCCAACGCCGAAGGAGGACGGCTTCTATGCCGAGGCGGACGAGGACAATATCACGAACTATCCGTCGCTGCTGTACGACGGGCCGTTTTCCGAAAGCAGCGAACAGGCGGAGCCGCAGGGGCTGCCGGACGGAACCGTGGACGAGGAAAAAGCCGCGGAGATCGCAAAGGCGCTCTTCGCCGACCGGTCGCTGCGGTTCGACGGCAGGACGGAGGCGGCAATCGTGACGTACGATTTCTCCGCGGACGACGGCAACGGCGAGCTTTGTGTATCGATCACCGAACGCGGCGGGCTGCTGCTGTACTTCATGGGAACGCCTGCGGGCGGCAAAAACGATCCGCCGAGCGACGCGGAGAGCGAGCGTCTGCACGCCGCGGCAAGCGCGTATCTTCAGGATCACGGGTTCGGACAGATGGAACCGTCCTACGCGCAGTATTACGCGGGCACGGTCGTGCTGAATTACGCCGCCGTGCAGAGCGGCGTCATCCTCTATGCCGATCTCGTCAAAGTTTATGTCGACCGCGACACCGAAGCCGTGATCGGGCTCGACGCGACAAACTACCGCTTCCATCACCGCACGCGCGATCTCGACCGTCCGATTCTGACGGAGGACGACGCGAAAAGCACGCTCTCGGACGCGCTGACGCTCGAACACACGGCGCTTGCGCTGATTCCGAAATCGAACACGCGCGAGGTGCTGTGCTACGAGTTCAAGTGTACGCGCGGCGAGACGTTTTTCATCGTGTACGTCAACGCCGAATCCGGCGCGGAGGAGGAGATTTTCGAGGTCATCAACAGCGACGAGGGCGATCTCACGGTATGAAGCGGTGGCAGAAAGAACGCGTCTGTCTGCGGCTGTTTCCGTCGGCGTTCCGTAAGTGCGCGCGAAAAACAGAAAACCCTCCTTATGTAAAGGAGGGTGGGAGCCGAACTCTGACGGGAGAATCGGAACCGAACGGCGTCTGCGCAGGCGAGACGCCGGAATCGGCGTACCCTTCCCCTGCGGGGACGGTTACAGCAGCCGGAACAGCGCAAGCACGGTCTTCGGCGGCAGCGTTTCCGCGCGGGTTTCCGGCGAGATGCCGAGCGTTTCCAACGCTTCTGCGGCGTTCGGGTACGGTTTCAGATTGTTTTTGATCGTTTTGCGGCGCATGGAAAGAAGCTCCGTCGCAAAGGCAAAGAGCTTTTTCGGGTCTGCATCCGGCGCGTCCGGCTTTTTCGTCATGCCGACGAAGACCGACTGCACCTCCGGATTCGGAAAGAAGCAGTCCGGAGGGAAGGATTCGATCGTTTCCGCGTCGAAAAACAGCTGCGTGACAATCGACAGCGGTCCGTAATTGGGATCCTTCGGCGCGGCAAAGAAGCGGTTCGCCGCCTCCTTCTGCACCATGCAGTAAAACGACGCGGGCAGCGCTTTCAGGATTGCGCTGCACAGCGGCGTGGTGATGTAATAGGGCAGATTTCCGACGACCGAAAACGGCGCAAAAACGTCCGTGTAACGGTATTTCAGCGCGTCGGCGCACACGGTATTCAGCTTTGAATCGACAAGCGTTTCCGACAGGAACGCCGCCATGGTCTCGTCCTTTTCGATTGCGGTCAGCGATTCGCAGCGCGGCAGAAGAAGCTCGGTGAGCCCGCCGAGACCGGGGCCGATCTCGATGACGGTTTCGCAAAGCCGCATGCGTTCGACGCAGGCGGAAAGCCTTGCGCCGTCGATGCAGAAGTTCTGCCCGAGCGCGCGGTTCGGCGATTTCTGAAGCGACGCAAGCGCGTTTTTGACAAATTCGATACTGGCTCTCATGCCCGCAGTATAGCATAGTTTTTCCGGTCCCGCAAGCGTATAACCGCCGGCGATCGCGGGAATGCTATCGAAAAAGAACCGAAAGGAGATGCGTATCATGAAGCGATTCTTTTTGATCCCGCTGATGACGCTGCTGCTTGCACTGGTCGGCTGTACATGCTCGGTGCGCGGAAGCGCGTCGATGCCGACCAAGGCGCCGACGGCAAAGCCGTCCCCCACGGTCAGCGCTGCGCCGACCATGGCGCCCGTGCCGACGCCGAATGTAACGCCGGAGATCACGACCGCGCCCGTCATGCCGACGGAGCCTCTTGCATCCCCGTCCGCAGCCGCAACCGCAGGAAACTGAAACGGCGGGGCAGCTTCCGCCCGGAGCGGAAGCCTCTTTTTTCGCGTCTTCGATCGTACCGGTCGGAGACGTTTTTTGCATGGATGGGCATTTGGAGGACCTTCCGTCGATCCGTTGAAGCAGCCGCGCGTGCCGTCCCGGAAACGGCTTGACGAGGGATCCGCGCTCCCGTGGGAGCAGATCGCGTGCGGCGCGGGGGAATTTGCGTTTCGACGGGATAATCGCTTGCATCTGCAGCGGGAATGGGATATAATTCTTCAAATAAGTTTTATACAGGGTACGGAGGGGAATATGGGAATGACGCTGCGGGAACTGAAGCCCGGGGAATCCGCGATTGTGGAAACCGTAGGCGGCGAAGGCGCGCTGCGACAGCATTTTCTGGACATGGGAGTGATTCCCGGCGCAAGGATGACGCTCGTAAAGCTCGCGCCGATGGGAGATCCGATGGAGTTCCGGATACACGGCTACGAGCTGACGCTGCGCGTGGCGGACGCCGAAAAGATCGAAGCGCGCCGCACGGACGCCGAACAGGACGCGCCGAAGAAGATCCGCCGGAACAAGGTGGAGCACCCGGGTCTCGGCGAAACCGGCAGATTCCACATCAAGGAAACGGAAACACCGCTGAAAAAAGGCACAAAACTGACGTTTGCGCTTGCCGGCAATCAGAACTGCGGCAAGACCACGCTCTTTAATCAGCTGACCGGAGCGAATCAGCACGTCGGCAACTTTCCGGGCGTAACGGTCGACCGCAAGGGCGGAGCGATCCGCGGCAATCCGAATACGGAGATCACCGACCTGCCGGGCATCTATTCGCTGTCGCCGTATTCCGACGAGGAGCGCGTCTCCCGCCGGTTCATCCTCGACGAGAAGCCCACCGGCATCATCAACATCGTCGACGCAACGAACATCGAGCGCAACCTGTATCTCACGATGCAGCTCATGGAACTCAACGTGCCGATGGTGCTTGCGCTGAACATGATGGACGAGGTGCGCGGCAACGGAGGCTCGATCCGCATCAATGAAATGGAATCGCTTCTCGGCATTCCGGTCATTCCGATCTCTGCGGCAAAGAACGAAGGCGTTGACGAGCTCGTCAGCCACGCGATGCACGTCGCGCAGTTTCAGGAAAAGCCGAGCCGCACGGACTTCTGTGACAGGGACGCGCACGGCGGCGCGGTGCACCGCTGCCTGCACGGCATCATGCATCTGATCGAGGATCACGCCGAGGAGGCGAAGATCCCCCTGCGCTTTGCGGCGAGCAAGCTCGTCGAGGGCGATCCGTATGTGACCGAAGCGCTGGCGCTCAGCGAGAACGAGCGCGAAATGGTCGAGCATATCATCTGCCAGATGGAGGAGGAGCGCGGGCTGGATCGCGCCGCCGCCATTGCGGACATGCGGTTTTCGTTCATTCAGAAGCTGTGCGACGCGACGGTCGTCAAGCCGCACGAGAGCAGGGAGCACAAGCGCAGCGAACGCATCGACAGGGTGCTCACCGGCAAATGGACGGCGATCCCCGTGTTTATCGCAATCATGGGACTGGTGTTCTTCCTGACGTTCCACGTGATCGGAAAGGGACTGCAGGATCTTCTTGCGCTTGGCATCGATGCGCTGACGGGCGTCGTCAATTCCGCGCTGACGTCGTGGAACGTCAGTCCCGTGCTGCATTCGCTGCTCATCAAGGGCATTTTTGCGGGCATCGGAAGCGTTTTGAGCTTTTTGCCGATCATCCTCGTGCTGTTTCTGTTCCTCTCGCTTCTGGAGGACACGGGGTATATGGCGCGCGTCGCGTTCGTCATGGATAAGCTGCTCAGGAAGATCGGGCTTTCGGGCAGGAGCATCGTGCCGATGCTGATCGGTTTCGGCTGCACGGTCCCGGGCGTCATGGCAAGCCGCACGCTGCCCTCTGCGCGCGATCGCAAGCTGACGATTTTGCTGACGCCGTTTATGAGCTGCTCGGCAAAACTGCCGATCTACGCGTTCTTCTCCGAAGCGTTCTTCCCGCGGTATGCGGCGCTCGTCATGATCGGGATGTACGTATTCGGCATCCTCGTCGGCATCCTCTTTGCGCTTCTCAGCAAGGGCACGCTGTTCCGGGGCGAGGCGGTGCCGTTTGTGATGGAACTGCCGAACTACCGTCTGCCGGGCGTGAAGAATGTTCTGCGGCTTCTGTGGGACAAGGCAAAGGATTTCCTTGAACGCGCGTTTACGATCATCCTGATCGCCACGATCGTGATCTGGTTCTTGCAAACGTTCGATTTCCGGCTGAACATCGTCGGGAATCAGCACGATTCGATCCTTGCCGTCGTTGCCGGAACGATCGCGCCTGTTTTCAAGCCGCTCGGCTTCGGTGACTGGCGCATGTCCACGGCGTTAATTTCGGGCTTCCTTGCAAAGGAGAGCGTGGTCTCCACGGTGAACGTGCTGTTCGGACCGGGGACGGCGATCCAGAGCGTATTGTCGCCGCTTGCCGCGCTGTCGTTTCTGACGTTCAGCCTCCTGTATACGCCGTGCGTGGCGGCGATCGCCTCGATCCGGCGTGAGCTCGGCAGGGGCTGGGCCGCGCTCGTCGTGCTGTTCCAGTGCGTCGTGGCGTGGATCATGGCGTTCCTCGTGCACTTCATCGGCGGAGGGTTCCGCCTGTGAGACCCGTCGACTGGATGATTCTTGCAGCGGTGCTGCTTGCGCTCGGCGCCGCGATATTCCTTGCCGTGCGGCGCAAAAAACGCGGACGCTCCTGCTGCGGGGACTGTTCCGCCTGCGGCGCAGGCTGTGTGAAAAAAGATACTGACAAATAATGCCGGCTGTGCTATACTGTACATCGTACGGCAAAGGAGGAGAGACTGCATGAAAAAGGGCGGAACGCGGGTGCGCAGCGTGACGGGGATCGTGCTTCTTGCGCTGCTTGCGATCAGCGTTTATCTCGGACCGGTCACGCGGCTCTGCTTCTTCTATATCTTCATCTGGTTTGCCGCGCGGGAGATGTCCGACGCGCTGAACCACATGGGCTTTCTGACCTCGCCGTGGATGGCGCGCTTCCTTGCGCTCGCGATGTGCGTGCTGTTCTATTTCAAGGATGAGACCGCGTTCTATATCACCGCCGCGAGTATCGTCATGATGCTTGCGCTGCTTGCGGCGCTGTTCCGCAAGACGCAGATGCGCGATGTTCTGGGCTCCTGCATCGTCTGCCTCTACCCGACGCTGTTTCTGCTCGGGTACGCATACCTGTCCGTGCAGCCCGAAACGCTGATGTACCCTGTTCTGCTGATTACGCTGCTTTCCGCCGCCGGCTGCGATATGTTCGCGTATTTCTTCGGACGCGCGTTCGGAAAGCACCTTCTGTGCCCGTCGATCAGCCCGCATAAGACGGTCGAAGGCTCGCTCGCGGGGACGCTGCTCGGCACCGCGCTCGGTCTGCTCGGCTGGTGGCTGCTGCGAAGCTATGCCGATATTCCGTGGTATGTGTACGTCGTCACTTCGTTCTTCTGCACGATTGCCGGTCAGCTCGGCGATCTCGTCGCCTCCATGATCAAGCGGCAGGCGGGGATCAAGGACTTTTCCGATCTGCTGCCGGGACACGGAGGCGTCATCGACCGCATCGACAGCTTCTGCTTTGCGATGCCGGTGGCGTATTTTGCGCTGATTCTCTTCCGGCTGTAACCCATCCGCATAGTTCGGCTCTCCGCAAGGAGAGCTTTTTTGTCGGGCAAAGATGTCCCGCGACGCCGGCGATACGCTCCGCGCGGCGCTTTGGAATGACGCATGAAAAGTGCAAGCGGAACATGAAAGCGAGCGTATTTGCACGAATCGTGCCGGGGACGTATACTTGCATTCGGAAGGTGCGTATGATACACTAATAAAACCCTGAGGGAAAGGAGCGGATTGCATGAAACGAACCCTGCTGTGGATCGGAACGGGCGTTGCCGCGGCCGCCGCCGTAGCGTTGGCGGTGCTGGTTTTCTGCACCTGCGTGTTCGGAAATCATCAATACCGGAAGGCGACGTGCACGGAACCGGAGGTGTGTTCGCGCTGCAAAGCTGTGCGCGGCGAGCCTTTGGGACACGAAGCGGGTGAGGCATCCTGCACCGAACCGTCGGTCTGTCTGCGCTGCGGGATCAAACTCGGCGATCCGAAAGGACACGAATGGCTTCCCGCAACCTGTACGGAGCCGGAGATCTGCGCGCGCTGCGAGGCGACGCAGGGAAGCCCTTTGGGGCACGACATGACCGAACCGAACTACCAGACCCGCGCGGCGTGCCGCCGCTGCGGATATACGGAGGGCGAACCGCTTTCCGCCGCGCTTTCGGACCGGACGCTGAACGAACTGTCCGTCGGCGTACCCGCGCCGTATACGACCGCGTCCTATGAGGATTACGGCGTCGACGTGACCGGAACGGTGGAAATCGTCGATTTTAAGGTGATCGACGGCGACGAGACCTTCCCTGCGCGGGAGGGTTATGAATGGCATATCGCGACGGTGCGCCTCGTCTTTGCGGGGGATGATGCCAAAAAGAACGGCGCGCAGGCGGCGTGGACATACGGTGATTATTATCTGCTGGACGACGATATGGCGGCGCGGGAGGACGAAAACGGACTGCGGCCCTTTGCCGCCGACTGGTACGGCATGCGCGTGCAGTGCTGGCAAAAGACCGGTCCCTATACCGAGGCGGACTGGTATGACCGCGAGCTGCGCTTCTGCTGGCAGGAGGGCGTTCTGGTGCCGAAGGGATACGACGGCGTGCTGCTGATCTTCTACAACTACCGTCTTGCGAAAGACGCGACGCGGCTGTATCTGCCCGCGAGCGCCGTGCTCGACGATACGGTTCCCGTGTTCCGGATGAAGTGACGCCGAAAAAACCGATGATACCGCGCGGACGGGCATTGCCCGTCCGTTTGTATGTTCGGCACGGGTCCAAAAACACATCCGCAGCATTTAGCTTCGCGTCATATTGACCCCGTTTTGCCGGAACAAAAAAACGGAACCCGTTTGGGTTCCGTGCTAAGCGGTCTTGTTGTGACTGTTGGTAACTTACTCTGCGCAGTAGG
>CAMORL010000070.1 GCA_946623765.1 uncultured Clostridia bacterium | reverse complement strand
GTTTCCCGGGTCCGCATTTCGCACACGGGATAACCGATCCAAAAGCCGAATATGCCCTGTCAAAGAATGACAGGGCATACTCGGAAGGAGAAAACAAGAAGCATTCCGAAAACGGGTTGCTTTCCGTATGCGATTATTCGTAGATCTCAATTTCTGCGGCCTGTGCACCGCCGGTGCGGGAGGACGTATTCAAAGTGAAGATCAGCCTGACAAAACGTGCTTCTGTCGCATCGAAGTCGATGCGGATGCGGTTGCCTGTATCCGGATTGAAATCGTAGCGTTGCGCGGGCACAAGCTCGGTAAAGTTCGTCCCGTCAGCGCTGATGAAAACGGCGATCTCCTGCGAACGCGCTTCCCAGATGGCGGAGGGGTTCAGCCGTACGGCAACGGTGGAGATCCTGCGGCTGCTTTCAAGGTCGACAGTCATCTCCGCAGGGAATCCTTTGCTCTCCCAATAGGTGTCGGTTTTTCCGTCGTTGACGTTCGTTGCCACATAGACGTCCGTGTGCTCACCCGAAGCAATGGGTTTGCCGACAGCGAGATTCTCGGTCTCCGGCATGGGGATATAGTTCGCTTCCGGATCGGGGAAGCAGGACGGACGCTGCGCTTTGGTCTGTTCCGGCGCTTCCACGACCGTGACGCCCGGATCGCCTGCATCGGAAGGACGCAGGAAGAACGCGATCCCGCTTGCGATCAGGGAAAGCACGATGACAACGATCAGAACAATGTTGAGCTTTTTCATATCCGTGCCTCCTTATTCCACCGTGATCCCGTCGCAGAACTCGTTGACGGAGACGCGCAGCGTCTTGAGATCCGTGATCTTCTTGCCGAGAACGGTAATGTTCTTCAATGTAACGTTCGTGACGCGGTATTCTTCGCTTTGTCCTGCAATGCGGGAGATCGGGATCTTTCCGTCCGCCGTGTTCAGAACGGTCAGCCCGTCGATCAGAATGTCGTCGATCGTTCCGTATTCGTCGCGTACGGTCGTCCAGCCCGATTTTGCCAAAGACATTTCGATCAGTTCCTTATTGTTTCCGTTATCGCCCTGCATGAACG
Organism: uncultured Clostridia bacterium; assembly: GCA_946623765.1. The sequence goes on along the minus strand of CAMORL010000070.1, from coordinate 7,039 downwards.
CATTCTCAACGACGATATTCCGGTAAACAACATGATGCACAAAGGCGTCGTCGCTGTTGTGGATGCTGATGACCGGTTTGTGGAAATTGTAAAGAACGGTGATATCTTCGAACAGCACGTCGGAGATCTCCGGGTCAAGCGTCATGCCCTTATCCGTTTCGTAACCGATCTCCATTGACTGCGCGAGGTCTGTCCAGATCTGAATATTGCGGAATGTGATCCCTTTGGTCGAACCGGAGTAGTTTTTGAGAACAAGACTGTCGTCCCATGTACGGGCGAAGCAATTCGTAACAAGGTGATCCGTGCAGGACTGGAAGGTAAATCCGTCCCCGTTCTGGCGTCCGGAAATGATCTTGACGTTGTCGATCGTGACGTGCTGCGAGGAATAGGAATTCAGGTTCCAGCAGTTGGAATTGACGATCATGATCCCCTCCACCGAAACGTCCTTCGAATGATTCAGATCGATCGGCACGCGCGCATAGGAGCCGGACTGATTCCACGCCGGGTAGTCGCTCCCGTCGATCATGCCGCGTCCGCAGATCCGGACGTTCTTTGCGTTGTTGACCGATACGATCGAATGCAGCACCGCCCCGCCGGACAGATACAGCGTCTGCCCGTCGGAAAGCGCGATCGCGTCCATCGTCCATTCGCCGGGGCCGATATAGAAGACGTTCGGATCGTCCGGATCCGGCACGTCGGTCTCCGGCGCGTTCGCAAAGATGTGCGTCGCCTTGTTTACATTATGATTAAAGATCACGGTGTACTGCCCGGGTTCTGATATCGTAAAGCGCACATGACCGTTTTCGACCGTCGGTACGATGCCGCAGGCGGTCGGCAAAACAGCCGCGCTCTCGACAGGGTTTTTTAGCCCCGGCGCGATGAGATCGAGTGTAACGGTTCCCTTAAAATCGAAATATGCAACAGGCGTATCAGTCGGCTGCGTGTTTGCGTTCCAGATATGCTCATGATTGACCATTACGTCATAAACGAAAAGCGCGTGTCCGTTTGCGGTGATCTGCACATTTTCAGAACTGCGCATGGTTTTCGGCCCGTCATACAGCTTCAGGAGCGTGTCGCCCTCTTTTGGCGCCGGCTTTGCAAAAAAGCGCGGCGCAGACGGCGATACAAACATAAAGATCGTAAACGCCAAAAGAAGCGCCGCCGCTGCGCAAAGACATATGGTTTTGAGGGAGACCGGCGGTTTGCTGTTCATGAAAATACTCCTTTCTGAACCGTGGAAGGTTTAACGTTAAACTTCACAAAAGGATTATATCACGATCCGTTGCCCTCAGGCAATAGGCAAATGCATGTTTTTTCACCATTTTTGAATGAAAATTGATCTTTTGGAGCTTTTCTCACAAATGCAGGCTTGACAGGCGGATCGGGCGATGCTATAATGAGCCCAGATAGGTTGAACGTTAAACCTATTGAAAAACGGGCATTTTCCCAGAACATCGAAAAGACAGAATTTAACGGAGGTCAAGCATGAAAAAAGTACTCGCATTCGCCCTTGCAGTCTGCATGATTCTTGCATTGATTGCATGCGGACAGACGACACCCTCTGAGCAGCCCGCAGTCGAGACGCCCACCGAGGCGCCCGCTGTCGAGCAGCCGACCGAAGCTCCTGCAGAGCCCGAACCCGTTGCGACCGAAGTTCCGGAAGCGCCGTCGACCTTCCTGTGGGATAACTTTGACGACCGTGATCCGAACAACAAACCCGAGCTCGGACCGAACGGCGTCAACATCTGGTGGGACAACTGGGCAAACCTTCGCGCCAAGAACGAAGACGGCGCGATCAAGCTTGACTACCGTCCCAAAGCATACGATCCGGAAGACTACGAAACCGAAGAAGAATACTTTGCCGCAGCCGGCGACTGGATGGGCAACTGGGGCGAAGCCGTCAACATGTGGGCGCTTGACGGAATATCCTGGTGCAAATACCTGACCATTCGCATCAAGGGCGAAGCGGGCGGTGAAGAAACCTCTTTGATTATGGACTGGCATCCAGAAGACAGCAAATTCTTTGCGGCACGCTTCTCCGATCTGGTTCTTGCCGACGGCAGCCATCCGGTCATCACCACCGAATGGCAGGATCTGGTCATCGACCTCGAAGCATCCGGCTTCCCGGGCATGACGAACGCATTCCACATCCGTGCATTCGCACCCTGTGTGATCTGGATCGACGAGATCGTGTTCTCCGAGCCGCTCGCGCCGATCGATGCGACCAGCGCAGAAACGATCCTCGCGGGTATGACGGTTCCCGAGACCGGCAAGCCGGCAGATCTGCCGATCAAAGAGTACCTTGGTGTTCCGGACAATGCGGAAGCATCCGTCGAGATCGCGTTCCTCTGGGACAACTTTGACGATCGTGACCCGAACAACAAGCCGGAACTCGGTCCGAACGGCGTCAACATCTGGTGGGACAACTGGGCGAACCTGCGCGGCAAGAACGAAGACGGCGCGATCAAGCTCGATTACCGTCCCAAAGAGTATGATCCAGAAGATTACGAAACCGAAGAAGAATACTTTGCGCATGCAGGCGACTGGATGGGCAACTGGGGCGAAGCCGTCGACATGTGGGCGCTCGAAGGCATCTCCTACTGCAAATACCTCGTCATCCGCATCAAAGGTGAGGTTGGCGGTGAAGAAGCCAAGCTGATTATGGACTGGCATCCGGAAGACGCGAAGTTCTATGCGGCGCGCTTCTCCGATCTGGTTCTCGCCGACGGCAGCCATCCCGTTCTTACGACCGAGTGGCAGACGCTCGTGATCGACCTCGAAGCATCCGGCTTCCCGGGCATGACCAACGCGTTCCACCTTCGCGCATTTGCGCCCTGCGTGATCTGGGTCGATGAGATCGGCTTTGCGGAGCCGGTTGCGCCGATCGATCCCGCAGACGTGCTTGCGGGCATGACGCTGCCGGAGACCGGCAAACCCGGCGATCTTCCGATCAAGGATTACCTCGCCGAGCTCGTGACCGAATAATCAGCGGAAGCAACGCGGGGGGTGGCTTCTTGCCGCCCCCTTTTTCTTTTATAATCGACAAAACGAGCGCTTTTTGAACGAAAAAGACAGAAGAATTCTCCGAAAGCACTTGAAAAGAAGCCCGAAAAAGTGGTAATCTTTTTGCCGAGAGATAAGGGAGTCAGCAGTATGGTCACTTTGAAGGATATCGCTGCCGAAGCAGGCGTCAGCATCACAACCGTTTCGAATGTCGTACACAATCGCACAAGCCGCGTTTCGCCGGAACTGGTGCAAAAGATCCGGTCGATCATCGACCGTGAGCACTACGTCCCGAGCATGACGGCGCGCACGCTGGTTAACGACGAATCGTACATCATCGGCGTGATCACGCATATGACGCCGCAAAACGTCGGAAGCACGATGAGCGACCCGTTCCTCGGTACCTTTGTGGACGGCATCGAGTTCCGCACGCGCGAAGAAGGATACTTCCTGATGATCCGCTCGGTGGAGGACGCACGGGCGCTCGAATCGCTGCGCCGGAGCTGGAAGCTTTCCGGCGTGATCCTGACCGGCATCTTTGAAGACGAGTTCTTTACGGGTGTTCAGAACCTCGGCATTCCGTTTGTGCTGATCGACAGCTACGTGAACGCACCGGACGTGTACTGCATCGGGCTCGAAGACGAAAAGGGCGGGTATCTTGCGACAAAGCATCTGCTCGAAAACGGACACCGCGTCATAGCGTTCGCGTCTCCTTCGATCCGTGAAGGTGGGGTCGTCGAAAAGCGGCTGAACGGCTATCGTCGGGCGCTGAAAGAATTCGGCGTTCCGTTCGATCCGTCTCTGGTCTTCACGCAGGAGATCTTCGTCGAAGAGGGCAAACGACTCGGGCATCTGCTTGCCGAAAAGCCTGAGATCACCGGCATTTTTGCCTCTGCGGACATCTTGGCCGCCGGCATCATGACGGGTCTTAGGGAAAAAGGCGTGCTGGTTCCGCGTGACAAATCCATTGTCGGCTTCGATGACAACTACCTGTGTCAGCTGACCAACCCGAATCTCACGACGATCCATCAGGACGCAGGGCAAAAAGGCATCCTGGCTGTGGATATGCTGCTGAAAGAGCTGCGCCACGAACCGCAGGCAGAGCATTCGATCATTCTTCCGGTCAGTCTCGTAGAAAGGGAAAGCGTTCGTAATCTCAAATAATCAGAGGATTGCGAATGAAACAGGGGATCATTTTTGATCTGGACGGCGTACTGCTCTCCACCGATGAAATGCACTTTGCGGCATGGAAATCGATCGCGGATGAGCTCGGCATTCCGTTCGGACGCACGGAAAACAATCTGCTGCGCGGCGTCTCCCGCATGGCGTCGCTCGAAATCATTTTAGGCCTCGGTCATATGACGCTTTCGGAGGAGGAAAAACAGACCCTCGCCGAGCGAAAGAACGGTCGCTATGTTGCATTTCTCCAGTCGCTGACGCCGGACGTCGTTACGCAGGAGGTTCGCGATACGCTGACGGAATTGCATGCGCGCGGACGGAAGATCGCCGTCGGCAGTTCCAGCAAAAACGCAAAACTCATTCTGAGGCTGACCGACCTTCTGAAGTACTTTGACGCGGTTTCGGACGGAACGAATATTACACGCTCCAAACCGGATCCGGAGGTATTCGTTAAGGGAGCGGCTTTTCTGGGGCTTGCCCCCGATGCGTGCGCCGTCGTCGAGGATGCGGTCGCCGGCATCGATGCGGCGAACGCCGGCGGATTTATGAGCATCGGTATCGGCGATGCAGCGTCGTATGAGAAGGCGGACGCAAAGATCACGCATATCGAAGAACTTTTAAATCTGATCTGAATCATAAAAGAGAAAAGCATCGCGGTTTTCCGCGATGCTTTTAGATTTCCTCTATCGAATGTGTTTCGTGTGTCACCGTCACTTGAAAGCGCCTGCCGCGCAGTTCGATCGGGAAGCACAGCTTTGTGATCTCCTTCGGTAAATGCGGACGGAGCACGATCGTCCCGTCCCGCACCGAAAGCCCTGCAAATCCGAGCGCCGCGATCATCCACGCGCCGCCGTTTGCCGCGGGATGCGTTCCGCCGATGTAGATCTCGCCGGCCCATTGCTTGCCGCCGCCGTTCAGATCGATCGACGCCGTATTCACAAAATGCTTCCACGCAAGATCCTGCCTCCCGATCCGGCATGCCGTCAGCGCGTACATGCACGCCGAGAGACTGGAACCGTGTTCCGTGCGCGGCTCGTAATATGCCCAGTTTGCGGCGACCGCCTCGTCCGTGAAATCCTCCGGAAACAGCGCGATCAGCGTGATCACGTCCGCCTGCTTGATGATCTGCGTCGACCCCGCGACGCCGTGATCGCCGCCCCAATATTCACGAGGGTCACAGAGCCGTGTCCGCACCGTTTCCAGCGAAGCGTCTTCAAGATCGAAATACCCCTGAAACTGCTCCGTGACGCCGTTTCGTACACGCGGGCTGCTCAGTCGTTCGACCGCATTTTTAAGACGCGCCCAGTCCGCGTGATAGTCGAGCCGGTCGAGGAGTTTCGAAAACCGTTCCGGTTCTTCGGAAAAGATCTCCGGAAGGCGAAGCGCGTTCTCCCAGCAATACCGGATGATCCGATTCGTAAAGGCGTTGTTTGTCACGCGCTCATGGTACTCATCCGGTCCGATCACGTCGGCAAAGTCGATCAAGTCACTGTCCAAATGCAGGTTTGCGCGGCTGAGATAAAATCGTGCGCATTCCAGAATGACCTCCGCGCCGCCCTCCAGAAGGAGCGCCGGATCCCCCGTGATGCGCCAGTATTCCCACAGCGCATAGGCGATATCGCCGCTGATATGGATCTGTTTGTCGCGAAAATACGTCCGGACGGGTCGGTGTGTAAACACGTCGACGACGTTGAAGTCCGTGCAGCCCTCCGCGCCGCCTTCCTGGCTCTCCCAGGCATAGAACGCGCCGCGATATCCGTATTCCCGCGCCTTTTTCCGCGCGCCCGGAAGCGTTTCGATCCGATAGCGCAGAAGTGACGCCGCGATTTCCGGCTGCGTATAGACGAACATCGGGAACAGGAAAATCTCCGAATCCCAGAACACGGCGCCTTTATAGGTCTGACCGGAAAGTCCGCGCGCGGGAATGGAGAGATTGCCGGCGTGACGCGGAGCGATGCTGTTGAGATAATACTGGCTTGCCGTAAGCGCAAGCGCGGCGGAAGCGTCTCCGTCCAGATCGACGCCGCAGCGTTTCCAGACCTCGTCCCATGCCCCGGTATGCGCCTGCAGACACAGAGAATACCCGGAAGCTTTTGCCCGATTGCAAAGCGCAGCGGCGCTTTCGGCGGGCGACGGGACGTCCTGTCCCGTATAAACGGCAGAGAAGATTGAAACAGTGACCGTTTCGCCCTCGCTTACCGAAAAGCGCAGATCGCGGAACACGCCTTTGTCTGTCACACGAAAGGTCTCTACTGCAGGAAAATCAGCGGATGCCGTCTGCGCGACCGCAACAGGGATCCTCAGTTCCCCTGTGACGGATTCGCACAGAAGCGTTTCCCCGGTCCTATATCGGTAATCGTTTAGATGCGGACCGTTGAGATCCCAAAGATCGGTTGAAATACCGGTGGTAAGAACGGCCTCTCCGCGCTCCCGAAAGTGCAGCGACAGCTTTGCCGCCAGAAGATGCGGCGCCATCAGCGACGCGATCCGTTCGGAATACAACACGACGGCGCCGAAGTCCGTTTCCCGTGAAAAGACGCCTTGCCGAAAGTCGATCGAAAGGGTATGCGATGCGGGTTCGGTCTCCCCGATCGCCATCGGGCGATCGTTCAAAATCAGCTTTGCAAAAAGTCCCATCGGCGCGTTGACGGGTTCACGCCAACGGTTTTCATACCGGTCGTAGAGCCCCGCAAGATTTACCGCAGGCAACGCAGAGCTGTCCGCCTCTTCCACCGTTCCGCGAATGCCGAGGTACCCGTTCGCCAGCAGAAACCGGTTGCCGTCCTGTACGACGGTTTCGGGATCGTATCCGGTTTTTACAAAGATGCTGTCCTTCATCGTGCTTTTCGTCTGTTAT
>CAMORL010000069.1 GCA_946623765.1 uncultured Clostridia bacterium | reverse complement strand
CGGAACACCGGGCAGTAGAGATAATACATCTTGGTCGGCTGCGCTTCGGAAAACAACCCGTTTTCCACGAACATGCGGACCGCACCCGCCGTGCCCTCCGGCTTCAGCGTGATGCTGCGGTCGCCCTTGTCGGTGAAGGTATACATTTCCTTCTGTACGATATCCGTCGTATCGCCGACGCCGCGCAAAAACAGCTCGGTGTGCTCGATACACGGGGTACGCGCTTCCAGAAGTCCGTATTTTCTGACGATCCCGCGGATCGTGCTTTCGAGGTACTGCCAGCGATAACTCTCCTCCGGAAGTACATCTTTTGTGCCTTTCGGCGCTTTGTATGCCATAAAAAACCTCCTATCAAAAAACGCGGTCTTTCGCCCTCAAAAAGGGACGGAAGTACCGCGGTGCCACCCTGTTTCGCAGCGGATGCTGCGCGCTTTCCCCCGATAACGAAGGGTCTCCGGCGTGCCTTTTGCGTCCGGCACGCAGCTTGCGGATGTCCTTCCCCGTTCTTGCTTTACACGCCTTTCAGCCTCGGACGCGCTCTCTTGAAAAGCTCCTTCGGGTACTCTTCCGTTCAACGCTTTGCGCTTATTATACCATGCAAATCAGACTTGTCAAGCGTTATCCCCGCCCAAAAACAGCTTTCTTTTGGCTTCGTCAAGCGTTTCGAGCTTTGCCCCGTAGGTCGGAACGTCCTTCGGGTTCGGAATGCGTTCGACACGATTCTCCGTTCCGAACACGCGCTTGGTCATTGCGCCTGCGCCGTGCGCCAGAATCGAGGTCGTTTCCTCCATCATGTCGATGTTGTAGACGCACAGCTTTCCGTCCGCCGCATAACCGACGTTTTCAAGATTGCCGTTCTGATATTTCTGCCGATACATATAGTACGGCCAGAGCCCGATCTCCTTTGCCGCCGCGAATCCCATGTCGATCATGGTTTCGACGTCCCCGCGCTTCGGCAGCGGATACCGGTCGATCTGATCCTTCAGCCTGCTCGACCGCTTGATTGCAAGCGTGTGGACCGTGAGATTGTCGGGACGAAGCGCTTTGATCTCCGTAAGCGTCCGATGAAAGTCCTCGACCGTTTCACCCGGCAGTCCTGCGATCAGGTCCATGTTGATCGAAGCAAATCCCGCATCCCGTGCAAGCGCGAACGCTTCTTTGATCTCCGCCGCCGTATGCGCTCTGCCGATGCGCCGGAGCGTTTCGTCCGACATGGTCTGCGGATTGATCGAAATGCGTTCCACGCCGTGCGCCCGCAGAACCTGCAGCTTCTCCTTTGTGATCGTATCCGGTCTGCCCGCCTCAACGGTGCATTCCGCGCCGTAACCGCCGTAGCAGCGCTCGAAATGCGAAAGAAGCGCATCCAGCTCATCCGCCGAAAGTACGGTCGGCGTCCCGCCGCCGAGGTATGCGGCGCGAATGCGATAGCCTCCGTCCTTCACAAGCCTTGCGCCGTTTTCGATGTCTTTGAACAGATACGGAAGATATTCCTGAATCGCATTCTTTTTTGCGATCTCTGCGCCGAAGGAGCAATAGAGACAGCGTGTTTTGCAGTACGGAATCCCGACGTAAATATCGATGTCAAACGGCTTCACCGATTCGATGACCGGTTTCTGAACGGCGTTGATCGTCGCGGCAAGGCGCAGCTTGTCGATGCGAACGGAGAAAACGTCCCGAAATGCGCGTACCGCTTCCTCGTCGCCGACGCGTTCGCAAAGCTCGCGCAAAAGCTTCGTCGGGCGAATGCCGGTGAGACTGCCCCACGGCATTTCCGTCGGGCAGATCGTCTGCATCAGCGCGTAGACTGCGCGCTTCAACGCGCGCTTCTCCTGCCGTTTCCGGTCGAGCGGATCGTTCGGATCGAACGCATAGGTCACAGCGACGGGCTCGCCGTCCTTCTGCCGTGCCGATGCGGTCCGGGCTTCGGTGTCCAGCGCTGTCAGAATCGTCAGCTCCGCGTCCGGCGTTTCTTCCTGCGTAACCGGAACAAGACCGAGGAACATGCGAATCTCCTCGGCGATGTCGTTTGCATATTGCGGTGTGTCGGAAATCAATCGAACCACGGCATACCCTCGTAAAGGATCGGATTGGAGCGCTTCTCCTCGCCGATTGTCGTTTGCTCTTCGTGCCCCGGATAGACGGTGTAGTCCTCCGGCAGTTCAAAGAGGACGTTCCGGATCGAATGGGTCAGCGCCTGGAAATCTCCGGTCGGCAGATCGCATCTGCCGTAGCCGCCCGCAAAAAGCGTATCGCCCGAAAAGGCGCACCGCTCCTCGTCGCATACAAATGTAACCCCGCCGATCGTGTGACCGGGCGTTTCGAGCACGCGGAAGGAAAGCCCCGCCGCGGTGAACGTATCCCCGTCGTGCAGCAGCACGTCCGGTTCAACCGGGTTGAGCGGGATCCGCATCGTCATGGAGAGGCTTGCCAAATTGCTGCGCAGACCGTCTGCGTCCAATTCGGAGATATAAATTTTGGCGCCGGTTGCCTTTTTCAGCGCCGCAACGCCGAGCAGATGATCGAAATGCCGATGCGTGACGAGAATGTCGGACAGCGTCCAGCCGTGCTCTTTCAGCACCGCAAGGGCAAGATCGGCGTCCGACGGATCGATGACCGCGACGGTCTTTTCGTCGTCGCGTCCGACGAACATCATGTTCGCCATGACCGGTCCGCAGGGATAGATTTGAATACGCATATCAGAACCCTTTCTTGGAATCGAGGAGAATCGTAAACGGTCCGTCGTTTTGGATCGAGACCTTCATGTCCGCGCCGAAGCGTCCCGTTTCGACCGGAACCGACGCTCTGAGTCTTTCGATGCAGCGTTCATACAGCGGAATCGCCTGTTCGGGACGCGCCGCGTCGATATAGCTCGGACGTCTCCCCTTTCTGGCGTCGCCGAGCAGCGTGAACTGCGAGATCAGAAGAATCGAACCGGAAATATCCAGTACGGATTTGTTCGGCACGCCGTTTTCATCGTCAAAGATACGAAGCCCTAAAAGCTTGTCGGTCATGTAATCCGCGTCCGATTGTGCATCGTCAACCGACACGCCCAAAAGAACGCAGAGCCCGTTTGTAATTGCACCGATCGTTTCGCCGTCCACCGCGACGCTCGCTTCGGTTACGCGCTGTACCACTGCTCGCATACTGCCTCCTTACACGCGGAACACGTCCACGACCTGCCGGATCTTCTTGAGATTGGAAATAATGACCTGCAGCTGTTCGGAACTCGATACGGTACAGGTGATCTCCATCGCCGCATAGCCGTCGTCGGTCGACCGGCTCGAAAGATCGGTCATGTTGACGTTCAGGTTCAAAAGCACCTTCGACACCTCCATGAGCGAACCCGGACGGTCCTCGATAAAGACGCGGATCGTCGCGTTGAAGTTCGTGCGTTCGTCGACCGCCCATTCGACCTCGATCATGCGTTCGGCGTCCTGCATCAGACTTTGAACGTTTTTGCAGTCCGCACGGTGCACGGAAACGCCTCTGCCGCGCGTGACGTACCCGACAATGGGATCGCCCGGAAGAGGATTGCAGCAGTTTCCGAAGAACACCGCCATGCCGGGATCGCCGTGCACATAGATGCCCTTGGGATTCGCCTTGTGCGTCGGCTTTTTCGAAAGCGTCTCGTCGGCGTCCTCGAAGCGTTTCTGCATCTCGTCGAGGCGTTCCTCCTTGCGATGCAGATCGATGAGTTTGTGCAGCACCTGTCCCGCAGAAATGCCGCCGAACCCGATCGCCGAATAGAGATCGTCCGTCGACGCAAGGTTGTGGCGCTTCAGAACTTCATTGTAATATTCCGGCTTCATCAGGATCGCAAGACTCTGCGCATGCCGCTTTGCGGTCTCCTCCAGCATTTCACGCCCGCGCTGAATGTTCTCCTCGCGGTTTTCATGCTTGAACCATTGCCGGATCTTGTTCTTCGCCGTCTGCGTTTTGACGATGCCGAGCCAGTCGCGGCTCGGTCCCGCCTGCGAATTGGACGTGATGATCTCGACGACGTCGTTCGTTTTGAGCTTGTAATCGAGCCGCACGACGTTCCCGTTCACGCGGGCGTGCTGGCAGTGATGACCGACGTTCGTGTGAATGCGGTACGCAAAGTCCAGCGGTGTCGAGCCGACCGGCAAGTCGATGATCTCGCCCCGCGGCGTCAGCACGAAGACGTACTCGCCGAGGAAATCCTTCAGAATGTTGTCGACGAATTCCTTGCTGTCCTCGGAATTCTCCTCCGCTTCAAGCACCTGCCTGAGCCAGGAAGTCTTCCGATCGAGCTCCGTCATGGACTGGCGGCCTTCCTTATACATCCAATGCGCCGCGATGCCGTACTCCGCCGTGGCGTGCATTTCCTTCGTGCGAATCTGCACCTCGAACGGTATGCCCTTTTCGTCCATGACCGTCGTATGGAGCGAACGGTAAAGGTTCGGCTTCGGCATGGCGATATAGTCCTTAAAGCGACCGGGCAGCGGCTTCCATGTCGCATGGATGACGCCGAGCGCGGCGTAGCAGTCCGTTACCGTGTCGACGATGATGCGGATCGCAATGAGATCGTAGAGCTCGTGCAGCGTGCAGTTGTTGCGCTGCATCTTGCGGAAGGACGAATAGAGGTGCTTCGGACGTCCCGAAATGCTTCCTTCGATGTTCGATTCCTTCAGAAGCACCTTCATCTTTTCCATAGCGCTCGAAAGAAGCTCCAGCCGTTCCTTTTGCTGGACGTCGACCTGCGCCTTGATGTTTTCGTATTCCTCCGGCATCAGATACCGGAACGAAAGGTCCTCAAGCTCGCTGCGGATCGCGCCCATGCCGAAGCGGTGCGCAAGCGGTGCGTAGACCTCGAGCGTTTCCTTGGATTTTTTAATTTGCTTAGCAGGCGAACAGACGTCGATCGTACGCATGTTGTGCAGACGGTCGGCGAGTTTGATGATGACGACGCGCACGTCCTCCGCGATTGCAAGAAAGAGCTTGCGAAGGTTTTCCGTCTGTTCCTGCTTTTTTGTGATGTATGTCTGTTTACCGGATTTGGTGAGCTTGGTAACGCCGTCGACGAGGAACGCGACTTCCTTGCCGAACATTTTTTCGATGTCGGTAATCTGTACGTTGTCGCCGTCCTCCACGGTATCGTGCAGAACACCCGCGATCACGGTCGGCGCATCCATGCCCATGTCCAGAAGATAGGACGCAACGGTCAAAGGATGGGTCACGAACGGCGTGCCGTCGTCCCGTTTCTGATTGCAGTGCACGCGTGAAGCAAACGACACCGCTTCCGCGAGCGTCTTTCCCTGCTCGGGACCGAATCGTTCCGTAAATTTTGCGATCAGCCGTTCCTCCATATGCGTTCTCCTTTCCTTCCGAACTTATTTATTGTACTCCAAACATACCGTTGAGTACAAGAGGGCATTTTGAATTTGTTTCTTTTCCTGCACCGTTTCGCTGTAAAAAATCCCGCCGACGCATCGAACGACGCCGATTTCCAGAAGCGGCAGCAGCGCGGTCCGTTCGCGTTCGGAAAGGCATTCAATCGCCGCGCCGTGATTGAGCCGCCGCTGTATCGTCCGGAAGATCGCGCGGATTTCCGGTTCCGGAACCTTCGGAAGCTGTGACAGCACGTCTTCTTCCGGCAGCGGCGCGTTGTTTTCGATGGAACGGATGCAGCGATTGACCGCGTCCCGCACCGGTTCGGCGACCGGCACTTCGAGCGCTTCCGTCCTTACCGAGACCTCCGGTCTGCCCCTGTAGCTGCCGAGCTCGATCGACGCGTACGCCCGAACGATCGAGACGGACGACCAGTCCAGAAAACGCGCGCCGTTTCCGAACGAAACGATCCGGACGGCGGCGTTTGCGTCGGACAGCTTTGCGCCGAGATGCGCGCCCTCGTGCCCCATCGTGCGCACGTCGGACAGAGTTCCGTCGATCTCAAAAAGCGGCGCGCGGTTTCCCTCTCCGAACGGCGCGAGATACGTGAGCTCCCGCGCAAACACCGGTGTGATTTCCGAAACCGAGAGCCGGTCCTCGACCGTGCATTCCTCCTCGGGAAGTCCGAGCGGAAACAGGGTCCGAAGGTCCGTCGAAAGCGCTTCCGCGACCGTTTCGAAGCGCTCCTTTTCGATCGTTGCGCCTGCGGCAAGCCGGTGTCCGCCGAACCGCTCAAACAGATCCTTATGACGCGTCAGCAACGCGAACAGATCCACGGACGGCACGCTGCGCCCCGATCCGACGTAATGTCCTTTTGCCTCGCTGAACAGAAGCACGGGACAGTGAAATTGTTCGAGCAGTCTTGAAGCGACGATGCCGGTCACGCCGGGATTCCAATCCGCGCCGCACAGCACGAGGATCCGCGGGGACGCGTCTTTGACCCCGGCGATCGCCTCCTTGAAGATGCGCTGTTCCTCCGCCCTGCGGCGGACGTTTTCGCTTTCAAGCTCTGCCGCAAGCGCCTGCCGTTCCTCTGCGTCTTCGGAAAGGAGCAGCCGCACCGCGCGCGTTGCGTCTCCCATGCGTCCGGCGGCGTTGATGCGCGGCGCCAGTACGAACGAAAGCGTGCTCTCCCCTGCGATCCCTTCCACGCCGGCGGCGTCTAACAGCGCTTTGAGTCCGGGATGCGACGGAATCAGCGGCATCCCTTTTTTCACAATGGTACGGTTCGGCGCGTTCAGCGGAACGACGTCCGCCATCGTTGCAAGCGCGGCGACCGGAAGATATCTGCCGATCGACAGTCCCAGCCCGCACGCAAGCATCATGGCGACGGCTGCGCCGCAAAGGCAACCGAGCGCAGGATCCTGATCGGTCCTCGTCGCGCACACGACCGCTTCGGCGTCCGGAAGCGTTTCATGGCAGCGGTGATGATCGGTTACGACCGTGTCCATGCCGAGCGAGGCAGCGTATGCAATCTCCGCGTGCGCGGAAATCCCGTTGTCCACCGTGACGATCAGCTTTACGCCATCCCGGTGCATCGCATCGACGGCATTCCGATTCAGTCCGTAGCCCTCCGCAAACCGGCTCGGCAGCAGATAGTCCGCACGCGCGCCGAGACGTTTCAGCGCATCAAAGAGGATCGACACGGCGCACACGCCGTCGGTGTCATAATCGCCGTAAACGCAGATGCGTTCGCCGTTCTGTATCGCCGTCCGGATCCGTTCGACCGCGCGCCGCATATCGGCAAAGGCGAACGGATCGGGAAGATCCTGTGCTTCCGGATGCAGATACGCTTCGATCGCGGCGTCGTCAACCAGCCCTCGCCGCACAAGCATTGCGGCAAACGCGCGCGTAAATCCGAACCGGGTCCGGATATCCTCTGTGACGGCGTCGGAAACGTCCGTGTTTTTCGGCATCAAATATCGCATACGGCATAAAAAGGGCTGCGGAAACAAATCCGCAGCCCGAAAGTATTCTTACAGCGCGATCGCTGCGGTGTCTCTTGCGATCGCAAGTTCTTCGTCGGTCGGAAGAACCATAACGGTAACCTTGGAACCGGGCTTCGAAAGAACGATTTCCTTTCCGCGCGGTGCGGTACGGTTCAGTTCGAAATCGAAATCGATGCCGAGGTAATCCATGTTCCGCATGATCAGCTCGCGCGTTGCCGCGTCATTCTCGCCGACGCCTGCCGTGAAAACGATGCAGTCCACGCCGTCCATCTCTGCGGAGTAGCCGCCGATCAGGCGCTTGACGCCCTGCGCGAACATATCGAGCGCGAGCGCGGCGCGTTCGTTGCCCTCGTTCTTTGCAGCCCACAGATCGCGGAAGTCGCTGGACACGCCGGAGATGCCGAGCATGCCGCTCTTCTTGTTCATCATGGTGTCGACTTCCTTTGCGGTCACGTTCATTGCCTTCATCAAAAACGGAACGATCGCCGGATCGATGCTGCCGCAGCGCGTGCCCATCGGGAGACCTTCCAAAGGCGTCAGACCCATGGAGGTGTTGACGCACTTGCCGCCCTTCGAGCAGCTCACGGAAGAACCGTTGCCGAGGTGGCAGGTGATAACGCGGACGTTCGGATCGCCGACCTTGCCGAGGCGCTTGATTGCCTCGCCGGTGACGAACATGTGGGACGTGCCGTGGAAGCCGTAGCGGCGGACGTCATAGTTTTCGTAGACCTCATACGGCAGCGCGTAGATGTAGTTTTTCGGCTCCATGCTCATGCCCCATGCGGTATCGAACACGGCGACCATCGGGGTGTCCGGCATAACGGCGCGGCAGGCGCTGATGCCCATGAGGTTGGCGGGGTTGTGAAGCGGCGCAAGCGGCGTGCAGGCTTCGATCATCTTGATGACCTCGTCGTCGATCAGCACGGACTTGGTGAACTTCGTTCCGCCGTGAACGACGCGATGACCGACCGCCACGATGGATTTCATGTCGGAAATGACGCCGATCTTCGGATCGGCGAGCACGTCGAGCACCATAGCGATCGCTTCCTTATGCGTCGGCATTGCCGCGTCCTTTTCGAGCTTTTCGCCGTTCGTGGGCTTATAGGT
>CAMORL010000068.1 GCA_946623765.1 uncultured Clostridia bacterium | reverse complement strand
GAAAGATGGCTTGCCGGGGAGGACGTGATCTTGCCGGGAACGCCGCCGAGACCTTCCTGGATGAGCTGCTTGAGGCTCCAGCCCGCGCAGTAGCCGGTGAGCATGGAAAGGTCGTGCAGATGGATCGCGCCGCTGCGGTGCGCGTCCGCGATCTCGCTGTCGTAGATCTCGGAAAGCCAGTAGTTCGCCGTGATCGCGCCGGAGTTAGAGAGGATCAGACCGCCGACCGAATACGTGACCGTCGAGTTCTCCTTGACGCGCCAGTCGTTGATCTTCAGATAGTTGTCGACCAGATCCTTGTAGTTCAGCATCGTGGAATTGATGTTGCGGATCTTCTCGCGCTGTTTGCGATAGAGAATGTACGCCTTGGCGACGTCCGCATAGCCGGATTCCGACAGCACCTTTTCAACGCTGTCCTGAATCTCCTCGACCATGATCTTGCCGTCCCTGACCTTGTTCTCGAAATCGCTCGTCACATGCAGCGCCAAAAGCTCGATCACGCTCGGGTGATACTGCTTCCCCGTCGCTTCAAACGCCTTGGTAATTGCCGCGGTGATCTTGTTGATCGAAAACTCCGCGAGTTTGCCGTCTCTCTTAATGACTTCGTACATAAAAAGATCCCCCTCTGAGGTAAAGCTTGTTCTTTTGAAACCGCAGGGCTTTCCCTCCCGCGGTTCCGAGCGTTGTAACTTTACCATATTTAGGGGGTCTGTGTCAATATGTAGTGGTGATTGTTAACAAATCATACAATATCTTGTATTTATGCGTTGCATATGCAAAACGCAGTATGCGGGAGCGCGATCGCGGAAAAACGCAGATTATATGCCCCTTAGCGCGGTGTTCGGTACCGTTTTTCGGACAGCAGCGGCATACGTTTCCATGCATTCCCGGCTGGGCGCATGGAAGTTCTCATACACCACCGTATCGCGGTCGGTGAACGCCTGAAGGTAGTATGCCTTCGCCCCTGCGATCCACTCGGAAATCGCCGTAAAGTCTGACAAATCGTGCAGTTCGTCGACGACGGTCGTGCGGAATTCATAGTCGGTTTTGCTGTTCAGAAGGATCGAAATGCTCTCGGAAATCGGTGCAAGATCCATTTTAAGGAAACCGCATATATGCGCATAATGATGCGGTCCGCCCTTGACGTCCATCGCAACATAATCCAAAAGCCCTTCGTCGAGCATCGCCTTCAGGCGGTCGGGGTGCATGCCGTTGGTGTCGAGCTTGACGGGATAGCCCATCGCGCGGATTTTCCGGATGAGGTCCGGGAGATCCTTCCGAAGCGTCGGTTCGCCGCCGGTAAACGCAACGCCGTCCAGAAGTCCCCTGCGTTTTTCAAGGAACCGGAGCAGCTCCGCGTCGTCCATGACCGGCTTTGCCGTGCCGTCGATGAGCTCCGCGTTGTGGCAGAACGGGCATCGAAGGTCGCACCCGCCGAGAAACACCGTGCATGCCACGCGTCCCGGAAAGTCCAGCAGCGTCATTTTCTGTAATCCGTGAATCTCCATATCCAATCCTTTCATGTGCGTAAGCACAATTCACGCGCCGAAGGCGCAATTCATGATCAACCCTCCCGGCTTTTGCTTTGCAAAACCCACCCTCCCTTACACAGGGAGGGCAAGACTTGCCGCAGCAACAAAGCATGGTGCGCGCGTACCACCCACAAGGGAGGCTCCCGCGGAACAGAGGCCCCCTTGTGTAAAGGGGGCTGTCGCTGTTAAGCGACTGGAGGATTGTCGATCGCTTCCTTTACTTGTATATCGATCCATTCGCAAACACCCTTAAAATTGCGATGAATCTCATTATTGGGGATCCGCAGAACACGAAGTCCGTATCCGGACAGAAATGCCGTACGCGCCGTATCGTATTCTACACCCCAGGTTTGATAATGCTGCGATCCGTCAAGCTCTATCACAAGCTTTGCCTGCGCGCAATAGAAATCGACGATGTAACTGCCGAGCACCTTCTGCCGCAGAAAGCGAACCGGATAGGTGCGGAGGAAATCGTACCAAAGATGCCGCTCTTCCGTTGTCATTTCTTTGCGCAAAACTTTTGCGTTTCCGACAAGGTTCGGATTATGCTTGCGGATCATACCATGCTCCTTTCGACAATCCCTCCGTCAGCCTTACGGCTGACACCTCCCTTTACACAAGGGAGGCTCCGGGGTCGCGCCTGTTTTTGCCACCCTTGTGTAAAGGGGGACTGAGGGGGATTGTTACGCGCTGCAGGCATATCGCTCCCCGCAGGGGACTTCAGACGATATGCGGCTTGCGCCGCGCAGCTACACCGCCGCAAGGATGTGCAGGTTGCGGATGCCGCCGTCCTCGATCGCGTCGTTGACCGAGTACGCGTGCTTTTCGAGATCGCCGCAGATCGCCTTCGTCAGATTCTGATTCTGCAGTTCTTCGATGATATCCGCCGCCGCGTCCTCGATCATGTCATATTTCGATTCGGCAAGCGCTTCCCCGTTGTCCGTCGTGATCAGGTATTCCGCCGTTTCCGCAAGCAGCGGCAGCTTCGGAAGCGCGCGCATCGCGCGAAAGCTCCATTTATAATACGGCATATACACGCCGTTCAGAAGAAACACCGTCCGCATCAGCGCGTTGACGAATTCCCCGACCGCAAGCTGCGCCGCGCCGGTCTCGCCGTGGCGGAGACAGCGCATGTAGTTATACTGCCCCGCCTGCGCCATCAGAAGGAGATTCCCGGCGAGCTTTTTTCTGCGGATATCCTCGGGAAAGCGCTCCAGCCCCGCGCGGATCCGGGAGACCTCGCCGTACCCGTCGAAGAACAGCCTGCCGTTCGTCGCTTCAAAGAGCGCGTGTTCCGGTACGGTCAGCCATCCGGAAACGGTGAGAACCCCGTCCGCCGCGCCGACCTTGTCCGAAAAGAACTCCTCCGTGCGGATCACGCCGTGCCGCGCGCCGCCGACCGGCGCAATCTGATTTCGCCGGAATCCCATAAACTCCTTCGGCAGCTTCGCGTACGCGCGCTCGAGCCGGAACGCCTCCTTCCGGTCCACAACGTCCTCGCCCGGCAGCAGGATCAGAAACCCCGGTTCGAAATCGTGGTCGCGGCTCAGCTCGTCGTCAAACCCCGCGCACTCCGAGCCGCTGCCGAACAGCCCCGCCGCAAGGTACGGCAAAAGCGCGGGAAACTGCTCTTCGAGCATCGGTTTTCCGCATTCGAGATAGAACCGTTCGGAAAGCTCAAGTCCGTTCATACCATGCCCTCGCCCGTTCTTTGAGATCGTTCGCCGCCTGAAACCACCCGTAGTATTCGAATGTCGGCGCGCATTTTTCACACACGAACGCGTAATACCCCTCGTGCGGGATGCCCGGCGTGTCCAAAAGCCGCTGCGCCGCGTCCAGATCCGCGTCGATCGTTTCCGACGCGTCCAAAAGCCCCTTTTCGTCCTCGGCGGCATTTGCCATATTGAGATAGGTAATCGCCTGTTCCAGCGCGCCGTGCGGCGCGTTCGCCATCACGGCGAGCGCTTTTTCATAGAGCGCGTTCGCCTCGTCGAAGCGCTTCATCGATACGAGCGACAGCGCCATATTGTTATAGAGCCCGCCCAGAAGCTCCGCCTTTACAGACGGAATCGACTCATACACCGCGCGGGCTTTTTCGAACGTTTCGAGCGCGCGCGCGTTTTCGCCGAACGCCTGAAACGCCGTCGCGGCGTTCACATATGTCGTGCCTGCCGAGATCGACTGCGTGAACTCCATCCGCTCGAGCAGCGCGATCGCCGCGTCCGCCTGCAGAAACGCCTTGTCCGCTTCACCCGTTTTGCGGTAGTGTCCGATCAGCTCGTTGCGGATCATCAGCTCGCCCTTTTCGTCCCTGCCGAGCGTCGCTTCCTCGAGCCAGTACAAAAGATGCCGCTCCACGCCCGCATAGTCGCGGCGGGACATGTATTCGTCGACCTTCTCCATGATGCGGCTTTGCGGCACGGACCGGATTTTCTGCGCCGCGCCGTACGGTTCCTCGCACAGAAGGCAGCGCGGTTCCGCGTAATCTTCCTTGTCGATCGGGGTCATATTCCTTTCCTCCGTCGTTCTGTTTCCCATTCAGTATAGCAGATGCGGACTTTGATGTAAAGAAAAACGACCGACGCGACCGTCGGCCGTAACGCATATTTGATCTTCAGGCCTGCGCGGATTCCGTCTTCGGTTCCGCCTGCGGCGTTTCTTCGGATTCCTCCGGCTCCTCCGGCTCGAGCAGCTTCAGCCCCGCGGTGTCGGTCACCGGCAGCGAGAAAACAATTGCCTTCGCGTCGGTTTCGAGCCCGGCTTTTTTCATGATGCTCTGCATGATTGCGTTCTTTTTCGGCGTCGCCGAAACGATCATCACCAGTTCGCGCTCGCTGGCAAGCGAGATCCCGAAGAACTTCTCCGCCCGCTTCATGCCGGTGCCGTTGGCGTGGACCACCGTACCGCCCGTTGCGCCCGCTTCGCGCGCCGCGTCCATGATCTGCTCGCTGTAGCCGCGGTTGCCGATGACGATCAAAAGTTCCTGTTTTGTGCCTTTCATTTCGGTTTCCTCCTCTTCGCGCGTGTAATCGAGATCCGTTGTGAAATAAGCCAGCTCGCGCCTGCCGCCGACGCTGGAGACCGGCACCAGAAACGAAATGCCCGTGCCGGGAACGTCGATGCGGATCTTTCGCTCCAGCCCGCGCTTTACCGTCTTCCATACGGCGTCCGTAACGATGGTCAGCGCAACCGCTTTTTCGGAATTTTCAAGCCCGAAGGTGTTCAGAACCGCGCTGGTTGCCGTGCCGTGCGCCAGCATGATGAGGTTGCGGTCCAGACCTTCCTCCCGGTAGAGCGACAAGAACTCCGGAAGCCGCGCGCGGTTCATCACGGTACACATCAGATACAGTCTGCTCATGCGCGTCCCTCCTTACAGTTCGATGATCGCATAGTTGTCTTCCGTCGCTTCCGTCTCCTCCGCCGGCTGCATCCGCTTTGCTTTCAGCGTCGAAACGAGACCGAGGATCTGAATCGTGATGAGCGGCGTCATCGCGACCATTGCCACGACGCCGAACGCGTCCGTCAGAAAATTCCCGCCGACCGCGCTGCACGCGCCCATCGCGAACGGCAGCAGAAACGCCGCGGTCATCGGACCGGAAACGACGCCGCCGGAGTCGAACGCGATCGCGGTGAACAGCTTCGGCACAAAGAACGACAGCAGCAGCGCAATGCCGTAGCCCGGAACGAGCATCCACAGAATGGGCAAGCCGGTGAGCACCCGCAGCATGGCAAGCCCGATGGATGCGGAAACGCCGATCGACAGCGAGATCCGAAGCGTCTTTCCGCGGATCGCGCCGCTCGTAAGCTCCTCAACCTGCTTCATGAGAACGTAGACCGCCGGCTCCGCCGCAACGATGAAGTAGCCGATCAGCATGCCGAGCGGAATGATGATCCAGCGATACGGAAGCCCCGCCAGCGCATGCCCGAGGTATGCGCCCGCAGGCATGAACCCGACGCTTGATCCGGTCAGAAACAGCACCAGTCCGATGTACGCATAGAGCAGCCCGACCAGAATACGCCGTGCGGAGCGCCGGTTTTTCTGCATCCGGTTCACATACAGGTGAATCAGCCGGTAGAAGAAATAGAACAGAACAATCGGCAGCACCGAGATCGCGATTTCCTTGAAATAGGTCGGAAACGCGCCGGTGAACAGCGACGCGAGACTTGCGGAATCCTCGATGACCGGAATAACGGCGGGCGTGTAGTCCGCGTTTTCGGGATGGAAGATCAGCGACAGGATCATAACCGTCATGATCGGTCCGACCGAGCACAGCGCAATGAGACCGAAGCTGTCCTCCGCCGCTTTGCGGTCGCTTCGGATCGAGGAAATGCCGATGCCGAACGCCATGATGAACGGCACGGTCATCGGTCCGGTCGTTACGCCGCCGGAATCGAACGCGACGGCAAGAAAGTTATGCGGGGCAAAGATCGCAAGCACCAGCGTCAGCGCGTAGCAGACGATCAGCAGCACGTTCAGGGACACGCCGAACAGCATGCGGATCAGCGCAAGCACCAAAAACAGCCCCACGCCGATCGCCACGCCCCAGATCAGCACCGGCGACGGTATGGACGGCACCTGATCGGCAAGAACCTTGAGGTCCGGCTCGGATACCGTAATCAGCGTGCCGAGCAGGAAGCCGACCGGCAGAATGAGCCACAGCTTGCGCGTCTTGGTGACGCCCGCGCCGACCTGCTCGCCCATCGGCTGCATGGCAAGCTCCGCGCCGAGCGTAAAGAACATCATGCCGAGGATCAGCAGCAGCCCGCCGAACAGGTACGCAAGCAGAATGCTCGCCGGCAGCGGCGCAATCGTAAAAGAAAGCAGCAGCACGAGACAGACGATCGGCAATACTGCCTTCAGCGCTTCATTCAGTTTTTCACGCAATCGTTCCCGATACATCAGATCTCTTCCTCGAACCGTTCCTTTGCCTCAAACGCGTTGCAGACGGTTTTGTAGTCGCCGAACACCGTGATCTTGTCGCCGGGTCCGAATATGGTTTTTGCGTTTGCCGCAACCGGTTTTTTGCCCG
Organism: uncultured Clostridia bacterium; assembly: GCA_946623765.1. The sequence goes on along the minus strand of CAMORL010000068.1, from coordinate 1,946 downwards.
GCTTTTCGATCAGCATGACGAGGATGTTGTGCTTCCCCTTCAAGCCCATTTCGGCAAGCGTCTTATCGCGGAACGCCTCCGGCACATCCACGATCTTGACCTGCGCGATCGAGTCCTCGCCGAGATAATCCAGCAGCAGCACGGAGTTGCCCGTTTCCCGATGCGCGAGCTTGCCCGCGATCCGCTCAATGACGCGGTCGCCCCACGCGCGCACCTTCGGCACGCGCATAAAGACGATGATGATGGTGACGACGATCATCGGGATCAGAATGCTGAACAGGTTGGATATCACGGTCAGGTTGATCGAAAACAGGACGTTGACCATGGTGGATACGATCGTAATGTTGAAGACGAATCCGAACAGCATCGTGATGCGCGCGAGCCTGCGTCTCGATTTGGTGGTGAGCAGCAGTTCGCTTTCGTGCGTGGTGAAGCCGCACCCGGTCAAAAGCGAAATGACCTGAAAGCGCGCCTTCTCGTCGGGCAGTCCGGTGAAGCGGAACAGCATCGCGAACAGCTCCGAAATGACCCAATAGATCAGAATCACAATCGAAAACAGCGTCAGCGCAAGATAGATATTCATGGCGTCTTCCTTCAAGATACTATTCTTATGAATACTGTATCACAAAACGCGCGTTTTCGCAATCCGATCGGCGCATCGTTCACGGTTTTTTCATGCAGCGTCGTTCACGGTTTTTCATGTGTTGCGAAAAACGGCGAACTGTGTTATACTGTATTATTATCTGTCTGGAGGAACCGGAATGCGCAAAACGCTTCGTATCTGCTGCATACTGCTGGCACTGCTGTTCTTTGCGTGCGAAACTCCGGCGCTTCCGCCCGTCGAAGACACAGCGCTTTCTCCCGAACCTGCGGCGACGCCGGCAGAAATCGAAGTTGATACCGTGATTGCAGAGGCCGTTCCGGAAACGACTGCGGCGCCGACGATGCCGCCGACGCCCGAACCCACGCCGATCCCCACGCCCGAACCGACCCCCACGCCTGAACCGACCCCCACGCCCGAACCGACCCCGTTCGGGATCCTGTGGCTTCCGGACACGCAGCTGCTGTCCTACTCCTTTCCCGAAAAGCTGACCGCACTCGGCGAGGAGATCGCCGCGCGCCGCGAACCGGAAAACCTGATCGCCGTCGTTCACACCGGCGACCTCGTCGACAACGGCTACAAGGATTGGGAATGGGACAATTTCGATCTGTGCCTGTCCGCGTTTTCGGACGACCTTCCGTTCTATCCGGTCGCCGGAAACCACGACCTCGGCGTGAATCTGCTGCAGTATACCGCGTATCTCAAGCGTCCGTTTCTGCAGCGGCTTCCCGCGGACCGGACCTTTGGGGGCGGCAAGATGTTCTGCGACATCCTGCGCGTCGGCGAAGAGGAGCTGATGGTGCTCGGGATCGGATGGGACGCCGGCAAATCAAAAGCCGAGCGCGAATGGCTCGACACGATGCTCAAAGCGTATCCGGACACGCCGTGCATTCTTGTGACGCACGTCTTTCTGAAGCCCGACGGAACGGTGTTTCCGCGCGCAAGCTATCTTGAAAAGACCGTCATTTCGCAGTACCCGAACATCCGTCTTGTGCTCTGCGGACACTCGCGCGATTTCTCATCCGCGTCGTTCACCTATGACGACGACGGCGACGGCACGCCGGAACGCACGGTCCACGCCATGATGCTGAACCGGCAGACCGGCAGCTTCCAGTACCGCGTGCTGCAATTCGATCCGATCACCCGCGCGGTCAAGGTTGACACCTATTCGCTCGGAGACGGCACCGTCCGGCAGGAGGACGGAGAATTTCCCCTGAGCTTCACGCTCGAAAACGCATTTTAACAAGTCAAGGACCGGTCAATTCCGACCGGTCCTCAGTCTGTCGAAAAAGGCGGATGAGATAGAACAGAAGCGCATAAGCCACCTCATCACCGCCTGCGGCGG
>CAMORL010000067.1 GCA_946623765.1 uncultured Clostridia bacterium | reverse complement strand
GGATCTCGTTTTCCTTTTCAATGTATTCGTCATAGATGTTGCCGCGTTCCGCCTCACGGATGCGCTGCACCATGACCTGCTTTGCGGTCTGCGCCGCGATGCGTCCGAAATCCTTCGCAAACGCTTCCTCTTCGAGAACGTCGCCGAGATCGTAGAGGGGGTTGATCTTCTTCGCGCGTTCCAGCGAGATCTCCTGCGAGGGGGATTCGACCTTTTCCACGACGGTCTTGCTTGCGTAGATGTGGTATTCGCCGGTGTCGCCGTCGACTTCTGCGCGGACGTTCGCGGTCGAATTGTAGTTGCGCTTGTACGCAACGATCAGCGCCGCTTCAAATGCCGACAGCAGCACGGACTTTTTGATGCCGCGCTCCTTTTCCAGCGCGTTCAGTGCTTCAATAAACTCTGCGTTCATGGTTCTTTCCTTTCTTTCGAACAAACAAGTTAAAATCTGATATTCGGACGGACGAGCGCGCAATCCTTCTTTTTGACGGTCAGCGTCTCCCCCGATTCCGTTTCGACGGTGAAGCTGTCCGCGTCGAACGCGGAGAGCGTCCCGATCCATTGCTTTTTGCCGTTTTGCGGCGCGTAGAGCTTGATCTCCAGTTCCGTGCCCATGGCGCGCTCAAAATCGCGATCCTTTTTCAGCGGGCGGTCGATCCCGAGCGACGAGACGGAAAGCACGTATTCGGATTCGATCGGGTCGGCTTCGTCGAGAATCGGCTCGATCGCGCGGCTCACTTCCTCGCATTCGTCGATCGTAACGCCGCCGGGCTTGTCGATATAGAACGTCAGCACCCAGTCGCCGTATTCCTTCTGATATTCGACGTCGCAGAGCTCGAACCCCATGGATTCGATCTTCCCCTTGCAGAGTGTTTCACAGGTTTCGGTCGTTTTCATACGCGCTTCCTCTCTCAAAACGAAAGAGTGGGATCTCCCCACTCCTTCAAGTTCAACATTCCAACAAAAGCATCATACCACAGTTCTTTGCGGAATGCAAGCATTATTTCGCCAAACGGTCGAACTTATCGAACAGTTTCTGCTCTTCGTCGCTCGGCTTGTTCTCCGCGGGCTGAAAGAGCTGTGTTTTGGCATAGTGCGCAAGCGCGACATAGGACAATCCGATCGACGCGGAAAGCACCGCGATGTTCCACGGCTCGATCGCGTCGACGATGAAGCTCAGAAGCGTCAGTACCGTTCCGAACGCGAACAGTCCCGTCGCCGTCTTGCCGTACCAGTCGGAATACGCGACCTTGCGCTGTTTCAGCATAATCATGCCGCCGACCACCATCAGGATCTCCTTGACGCCGACGAGAATCACCAGTGCGAAATAGATCCAGAAGAGCGATTCGTCCCACTTGCCGATCAGGATCACGATGAGTGCCGTGACCGCCATCAGCTTGTCCGCAAGCGGATCGAGCAGCTTTCCGACCGGCGTGACCCAGTTGAACGTCCGTGCCAGGAATCCGTCCAGTACGTCGGTCAGAAACGCGAGTACGAAGACCCCGAGCGCAAGGAGATAGTTCTGCGGATGCGGGATCTTCGTCGTCAGGAACAGCCACGCGAATACGCCGACCATGGCGATTCTGAGGCCGGAGAGAATATTGGGAATGTGCTTCATTCAGATACTGACGTCCTCTACATATAATTCGCGGACCGCGTTCGGATCAATCGCGGGTTCCGCCTTCGGCGCGGGCGCAGGCTCCTTTGCCTTGCGTTCCTGTTCGTCGCGCCAGTCGAAGTATTTCAACGCAACCTGCGGCAGCAGCGCGTAGCTCAGAACATCCTCTTCGCTTCTTGCGCGGTCCCCCAGCTCTGCTTTGTACTTCTCGAGCTCCGGTTCCAGCAGATCCGCGGGACGGCATTCGATGACCTTTTCGTCGCCGATCGCCAGCCTGCGCACTTCCTCGTTGACCGGTCCCGGCAGCTTGCCGTACTCGCCGCGCAAAACCGCCTTTGAATTGTTCGGGAAGGTCTTGTATCTGCCGGTAAGCACGTTGAACACCGCCTGCGTGCCGACGATCTGACTGGTCGGCGTGACGAGCGGCGGATAGCCGAAGTCTTTGCGCACACGCGGAATCTCCGCAAGCACGTCGTAGTACTTATCCTCTGCGCCGGCGTCCTTGAGCTGCTTGATAAGGTTCGAAAGCATGCCGCCCGGAACCTGATACAGCAGCGTGTTCGTGTCGACATGCAGGGACTTGTCGGAAATCAGACCGTCCTGCTTCAGCCGTTCATAGACCTGGCGGAAATACTTCGCGCACTCGGAGAGCGCGTTGAGATCGAGTCCCGTATCGCGCTCCTGTCCTTTGAGCGTTGCGACGAGCGATTCGGTCGCAGGCTGGCTTGTGCCGTTTCCGAGCGGGCTGAGCGCTGTGTCGACGATATCGACACCCGCTTCCGCAGCCTTCAGAAGCACCATGTCGCCGGTGCCTGTCGTGTTGTGCGTGTGCAGGTGGATCGGAATATCGACCTCCGCCTTCAGCTTCTTCACGAGAGAGTATGCGTCGTACGGGAGCAGAAGATTCGCCATATCCTTGATGCAGATCGAATCCGCGCCCATCTGCGCAAGCTCTTTGGAAAGCTTTACGAAATACTCCTCACTGTGCACCGGAGAGGTTGTGTAGGAGATCGCCGCCTCGCAGAAGCCGCCGTACTTTTTGGTGTACTTGATCGCTGCTTCGAGGTTTCTCGGATCGTTCAGCGCGTCGAAGATGCGGATCACGTCGATGCCGTTTTCGATCGCCTTGCGGCAGAACTGCTCGACGACGTCGTCCGCGTAGTGCTTATAGCCCAGAATGTTCTGTCCGCGGAAGAGCATCTGCAGCTTCGTATGCGGCAGCGCTTTTCTGAGCGCGCGGAGACGTTCCCACGGATCCTCGTTGAGATAGCGGAGGCAGGAATCGAACGTTGCGCCGCCCCACACTTCGAGCGACCAGTAGCCGATCGCATCGAGCATTTCGCAGGCGGGCAGCATCTCCTTTGTGGTCATGCGCGTCGCGGCAAGCGATTGGTGCGCGTCACGCAGAATGGTATCGGTAACAAACAGTTTTCCCATAAAAGGTCCTCCTTATTGTCCGAACAGCGACAGGAATATGCCCGCCGCGATCGCCGAGCCGATGACGCCCGCCACGTTGGGGCCCATTGCGTGCATCAGCAGGAAGTTCTTCGGATTCTCCTTCTGACCGACGACCTGACTGACGCGCGCCGCCATCGGAACGGCGGATACGCCCGCGGAACCGATCAGCGGGTTGATCTTTTCCTTCAGGAACAGGTTCATGAACTTCGCAAGCAGCACGCCGCCGGCGGTGCCGCCCATGAACGCGATGACGCCGAGGATTACAATCGCGCCCGTCGACAGCGTCAGGAAGGTCGCGCCGGTTGCCGTTGCGCCGACGCACACGCCGAGGAAGATCGTGACGATGTTGCAGAGCTCGTTCTGTACCGTCTTGGAAAGACGTTCGGTCACGCCGCATTCCTTAAAGAGGTTGCCGAGCATCAGACAGCCGACCAAAGGCGCCGCAGACGGAACCAGCAGCGCAACAAAGATCGTGACGACGATCGGGAACAGAATCTTTTCGGTCTGTGAAACCGGACGGAGCTGCGCCATGACGATCTGACGTTCCTTTTTCGTGGTCAGTGCCTTCATGATCGGCGGCTGAATGACCGGCACGAGCGCCATGTACGAATACGCCGCAACCGCGATCGGACCGAGGAACGCCGGCGCAAGCTGAGAGGTGACGAGGATTGCCGTAGGACCGTCCGCGCCGCCGATGATGCCGATGGACGCAGCGACGTTCTGAATCGGCGTGCCGAGAAGGTTCATGAACGGGAGCTGGAACACCAGCACCGACAGCGCAAATGCGATGTAGATGCCGAGCTGCGCCGCCGCGCCGAGGATCAGGCTCTTCGGATTCGCGATCAAAGGACCGAAGTCCGTCATCGCGCCGACGCCCATAAAGATCAGGCACGGATAGATGCCGAGCTTGACGCCGAGGTACAGATAGTCCAGAAGTCCCGCGCCGCCGGTGAGGTTCTCCCAGTGCACATGTCCTCCCGAGAAATACTCCTCGTGGAACATCCCTGCGCCGGGCAGATTCGTGAGCAGCATGCCGAACGCAATCGGCACGAGCAGAAGCGGCTCAAACTTCTTGACGATTGCCAGATACAGAAGAAAACAGGCAATCGCAATCATGATGAGGCATTTCCAGTTTTCCCCCTGAAAGAACAGGGCAAACCCCGTTCCGGAGAAAAAATCGGAAATGGTTTTCCAAATGGCTTCCATAGGCGCCCCCGATCAGGCGATGGTGCACAGCAGCGCGCCGCTTTCAACCGAGGAACCCTTCGCGACCATCATGGACGCGACCTTGCCCGCGCAGGGCGCGAGGATCTCGTTTTCCATCTTCATGGCTTCGAGAATCATCAGCTGCTGACCTTCCTTGACGGTCTCGCCCGGATTGACGTTGACCTGCAGAATGTTGCCGGGCATCGGGCTTCTGACTTCGGTGCCTGCGCCTGCGGGCGCTGCCTTTGCCGGTTCCGCCTTCGGCGCCGCCGCGACGGTCTTTGCGTCGATCTCCTCGACTTCTACTTCATACCTGGTTCCGTTGACATTGACAGAAAATTTACGCATGGTTTTTACCCCCTTTATTCATCCGCTTTTTTGAACGATACGATCCGGATACCCTGCACGCTTTCGCCGAGTACCGTCGCAATAGCCGCCGAAACTGCGGCAATGATCTCGCCCCTGTCTCCCTCCGGCACCGGTGCGGGCGCTGCTCCGGTCCGTTCCTCCGTCTTTTCGGGCACGTTCTTTTTCTTGCCGGATTTGCGCATGATCCATCCCATCACCTTGATGATCAGGACCAGCGAGATCAATCCGACAAACACGATGCCGAGACCCAAAAGGAATGTAATCAGCGTCGATGTTGCCGCTGCGCCTCCCGTAAAGTTGAGGCCTGCGGCGCTTTCTTCTGAAAACAGCATAGCTACCTCCATCCTTTCAGTCAGTTCAGTTATCAATCTGACCCTCTTAATAGTATATTCGACACAAATCCTTGTTTCCCTCTTATCATTTTTACATGGTATCTATACGTTTTTCATTATATATTCCGTTCCGTGTATGATTTACGACGATTCTGCACAGTCTATGGCATATGCTGACTTTATTTTTACGCGCGATCTTTCTGGACCTGTTTGTGCTGCTGATTCTGCGGCTGACCGGCAAGCGTCAGGTGAGCGATCTGCAGCCGTACGATCTTCTGATGACGCTGATTATTGCGGACTTGGCGAGTACGGCGATAGCGGACACGGACATCCCGCTTCTGTACAGCGTCGTGCCGATCCTTGCGCTGTACCTTGTGCAGCAGACGATCGCAAAGCTGTGTCTGAAATCCTCTGCGATCCGGCGGATCGTATGCGGCACGCCGCAGATCCTGATCCTCGACGGCGTTCTGCAGGAGAAGATCATGCGACGCACGAACTACACGGTGCGCGATCTTCTGGACAGCCTGCGCGCAAAGGACATCTTCAACGTCGGCGAGGTCGCTTACGCAATCCTCGAAACGAACGGCACGGTAAGCGTGCTTGAAAAAGCGGCGTTTCAGATTCCGAACAAGCAGGAGCTCAACATCGACCCGGGTTCCGCTGCGCTCTCGCATCTATTGATCCTCGAAGGAAAGATTCAGAAGAGCGGGCTTGAGACCCTGCATCTGAACCGGTCGGACGTCGAAACGATGCTGAAGCGGCATGGGCTTGCGCTCAAAAGCGTCTTCTTCGCGCAGATGAACGGCGACGGCGAGCTGCACATCCAGCTTGACCGTAAAAACCAAAGCCGCGTACTGTGCTTTTCCGACGACGTGTGAAAGGAGGACCGTATGGGATTTACCGTTTTCCGGACAGTGATGACGATTTTGATCTGCTGTTTTCTTCTGCTGCTGTTCGTACTGCCGTCTGCCTATCTGAAAGCGTTTTCCGAGGATGCGGAAGCGCTGCTGTCCGCCGCCGAAACCGCGCTCATTCGCGGCGATTCCGACGCCGCCGCGCCGTATACGGACGCGCTCGCCGACCTCGTGCGCGAGCGTATGCCGGTGCTTGAACGTTTTTTGAACCACACGAACGTCGATTCGCTCGACACCTCCGTCGCCGTTGCGCACTGCGCCGTCCGCGCAGGGGAGCCGGGCACGGCCGCGGAAGCGCTTGCCGAAGCGCGATCCATTCTCGAACGCATCCGGGGGATTGAACTTTTTTCGTGGAATAATCTGCTTTAATCATTTACTCTTTGCGGATCTTGTGGTATACTGTAAAAAATATACAAAGTGAGGTATCCGCATGAACGCAGACGATCTCTCCCGCCTGATCCTTGCCGCGCGCAAAGGCAAGCCGGAATTTGTCATTCGCGATGCACGGGTGATCAACGTCTTTACAAACGAGATCATCGAAACGAACGTGGCGATCGAAGGCGATACGATCGTCGGCGTCGGAAACTACTCCGGTCAAACCGAATACAACGCCCACGGCGCGTTCCTTGCGCCGGGGTTCATCGACGGGCATGTACACATCGAAAGCTCGATGGTCACGCCCGCCTCTTTTGCCCGGGTGATTCTGCCGAAGGGCACGACCTCGATCGTCGCCGACCCGCACGAAATCGCAAACGTCGCGGGAAAGGACGGTCTCAAAGCGATCCTCGCGCTGTCGAAGGGGCTGCCGCTGGACATTCATTTCATGCTGCCCTCGTGCGTGCCTGCCACGCCGTTCGAGCACAGCGGCGCAACGCTTTCGGCTGCGGATCTTGCAGAATTGATCGACGATCCCATGGTGCTCGGACTCGGCGAGGTCATGGACTACGCTTCGGTCGTTTCCGGCGCGCCGGATATGCTCGCCAAGCTCGAACGTTTCCAGGACCGTCCGATCGACGGACACGCGCCGATGCTCACCGGAAAAGCGCTGAACGCATACTGTCTCGCCGGACCGATGACCGACCATGAATGCTCGAACTTCGCAGAGCTCAAGGAGAAACTGCGCAACGGCATGACGATCCTGATCCGCATGGGCTCGGCGGCAAACGGCGTACTGGATATGTTTGACGGCATCGTTTCCGAGAACCTCCCCACCGATCACATCTGTTTCTGTACCGACGACAAGCACCTTGAGAACATCCGTGCGGAGGGGCATATCAACCACATCGTCAACACCGCAATCTCCCGCGGAATCCGTCCGCTCGACGCGATCCGCATGGCGACAATCAACACGGCTCGCACATACGGCTTGAAGCGTGTCGGCGCAATCGCACCGGGATACCGTGCAAACCTCGTCCTGTTCGACAACCTGCATACGATCAAACCGAAGGCGGTCTTCGCAAACGGAACGCTTGTCGATCCGGACGCGCCGATCCCCTCCCCCGCGGTTCCCGAAAGCGTGAAGAACAGCGTCCACGCCGCGCCGGTTACGGCGGAAAGTCTGCGGCTGAAAGTCAAGCCCTTCATGCCGATCATCGAAACCGTGCCGCACCAGCTCGTGACCCGGCTCGTCTCCTGCAGCGTACCCGCCGACGAAAACGGATATTTCACCGCGGACGACGTTCTGAACAAGCTTGCTGTCATCGAACGCCATCACGCAACCGGAAACATCGGCGTCGGGATCGTGGACGGCATGCACATCCGCGGCGGCGCAATTGCCGCAACCGTTTCGCACGATTCGCACAACATTGTGGTCGTCGGCGACAACGATCCGGATATGATCGCTGCGGCGGAAGCGCTGAAAGCATGCGGCGGCGGATTCGCGGTCGTATCAAAAGGTGCGGTCAAGGCTCTTTTAGAGCTTCCGGTTGCGGGGCTCATGAGCGACGCGCCTGTGGAAACCGTGCTTGAGAAGCAGCGCGAACTGCTTCGTGCCGCAAAGGAGCTCGGCGCGGACGACGCCTGTGACCCGCTGGTGCTGCTCTCCTTCCTCGCGCTGCCGGTTATTCCCGAGGTTCGTCTCACAGACTGCGGGCTGTTCGACGTCAGAACAATGGATTTCCTCTATCAAAGCGAACGGTGATGCCTATGTGTTTGTTTCGGAAGAAAAAAGAATTTAAGCAGTCGTCGAAGGACGACTGGCGCGCGCAATGGATGGCGTTGTTTCCGCCGGAGTGCCGCAACGTGCCAATTACCCTCGACGGCGTGACGCACGAAGTCTATCTCCTTGTGGGGCACAACGCCATGATGATGCAGGACGGACTTCTCATGGAAGCGTCATTCTTCGATGTATGCGAAATGTTCCAGAAAGCCGGCTACCATGTGATCTGGCTGATGCGGTGTACGCAGGATATCCATAACGGTTACCTCAAGCGCGTCAAAAGCGAGGACGGCGGACAGCGCATGCAATGGCTGTGGAAGCGTCCGACGACGAATTTCGGACGCTGGAGTTCCGATCAGAAGCACGCCTCGATCCTTTTGCAGATCGACGAGCTGCCCGAAGGCGATATTTCGCAATGCGGAAAAAAAGTCCTGCAGCGCGTCGTCTGGGCGGAAAGCGACGATCCCGAAAGCATGGTCCCGAAGCGCACGACCTTCACGACCGTCAACGTGCCCGACACTGCGCCGGAGCTTGTTCGCTGGCTGAACGGCGAAACTTTGAGTCATTTTCAGAATTGACAGAAACCGTCTCCCCCTTTCCGTCGGGGGAGGCGGTATTTTTGATTACAGTCTTATCGATCTTTTTCTTCTTTCGGATCCGGGTGATCAGAAAACCGAATCCGGCGTTTTTTTCCGAAGCCCTTTGAGGAATGAAAAAGGACCGCCCGAAAGGACGGTC
>CAMORL010000066.1 GCA_946623765.1 uncultured Clostridia bacterium | reverse complement strand
GGCCGTTGCTCTATCCTGCTGAGCTACAGACGCATCGCAGTTCCGAATTCATATTCTAACAGATGAAACCGAATCTGTCAATGATTATTTTTCTTTACCGCAGCATTTTTTGTATTTCTTGCCGCTTCCGCACGGACACGGATCATTTCTGCCCACCGTGGGCGGCGCGACAAAGATCTTTTCTGCGCGATACTGCTTCGTAAGCTCTTTTCTCTGTTCCTCGGTGCGAACATTTTCCCACTCCGGCAGGTTGAAAAGCCAGTCCGCTTTCGCGTTGTGCATGTTGATATAGAGACGGTCGAAGTCAAAGTTCAGCGTGATCTCGCTGTCCTCGGTGAGCGCGTCGAGATCCTTCTCGCCGTCAGCAAAGCTCGTGTTTGCGCCGTCTATGAATCCCGTAAAGGTAACCGGATCCATGTCGAACTGCGCCGCAACGTCCGAGAGTTTGCCTGCGAAAACCGTTTCGTGATTTGCAAGGATCTTTTTATAGTTCTGCTTCTCCGCTTCAAAGTAGGTGTTCCAGAACGCGTTGTATTCTTCCTGCGTACGCTGCGACTGCGCAACGTTCTGCCATGTTTGGTATAAGCTCATAATCATTCCCCTTTCAAAAACGTCTCCGATTGTAACAGATAAGTTTCATTTAAGCAAGCGTTTTTTTCGATCGTTTCGAGAATATTTCGGTTCCAGAGCAGCAGCGCGTCCTCCCCCGTGTCCGTATAGTAGCGCTTGCGACGTCCCTGCATCAGAAAATCCATTTCGTCGTACATTCGCTGCGCGACGGTATTGTGCTCGCGTACCTCGAGCGTCATCATCTCCGCGCCGAACGACGCCGCCGCACGCATGGCGGCGTGCAGAAGCTGCTTTCCGTATCCGTGACCGCGGAACGCCGGATGGATCGCGATGTTCGTGATGTGCGCTTCCTCGAACAGCACCCACATGCCGCAGTAGCCGATGATCTCCCCGTCCTTTTCAAAGACGGTATAATGCGCAACGCGGTTTTTCAGCTCGCCCATCAAAGACCGGTACGACCACGGCGTACGGAACGACAGCACTTCGATCTCGTAGACCGCCTTGACGTCGGCCTTCTGCATTGCCCTTGCCGTCGTCATGCGTTCCACATCCGTTCCGCCTGCGAGGGCTTTAAGTAAAGCGGCGCGATCTCTTTTTCGCCCGCCCGCGTTGAAGCGATTTCTGCAACCGCCGCCGCGGAGGGCAGTTTCGGGTCGTTTGTCGCCGTACCGACCCTGCGGCAGGGTTCGGAAAGTTTTGCAAGAAACGCGTCGATCACGCAGGCGCAGGGCTCGTCGAGCGCTTCTCCGCCGCGATAGACTGCACCGTAGCCGTTTCCGTTGCGCGCGTCGATCAGCGCGCAGACCGTTTCCGTTCCGAACGGATGCGCAAGCGCTTCCAGGGCATTGACCGCAACAACCGGTTTTGCGCACGCCGCGCCGAGCGCGTTTGCCATGCACACGCCGATGCGTACGCCGGTGAACGATCCGGGACCGACGTCCGCGGCAAAGGCGTCCATATCGGCTGCGGAAAGCCCGTGCGCCGCAAGCAGCGCGTCTGCGGCAGGCAGCACCGATTCGGCGTGACGGCGGTCGGTTTCGATCACGGTCTCATAGACCGCGCCGTCGAGATACAGCGCGACGGACGCGACCGCGTCGGTGGTTTCAAACGCAAGAATCTTCATGAAAAACCTCCTCATACCGTCTGCCGCGCGGCTCAATCGTTACGGTGCGCGCGTCCATGCCCGAGCCTTCGACCGTGACGTCCAGCCGTTCCTTCGGCAGCGCGTCCGGAACGAGATTCGCCCACTCCATCAGAATCAGCGCGTCCTCGGAAAGATAGTCTGCAAACCCGATTGCGTAGAGTTCGTCGGCGTCCGAAAGCCGGTACGCGTCAAAATGGAACAGTTTCGGCTCGGTCGGGTACTCACAGACGATCGTGAACGTCGGACTTGCAACATGGTCGACGCCGAACGATCTTGCGACGCCTCTCGCAAAGACGGTTTTGCCCGCGCCGAGATCGCCGTACAGCGCAATAAAGCCGCGGTGATCCAGCGCCGACGCGATCGTTTCGCCGAGCGCGAGCATGTCCGATTCGGTTTTGATCGTATACCGGACCATCAGAACAGCTTCCTTTCCAAGAGCTCCGCCGCGAAATCTGCATAGCAGTCGTTTTCGATCGCGGTGCGTGCATCCTCCATGAGCTTCAGCGAGAACCGCAGGTTGTGCATGGAAACGAGCTGTGCCGAAAGGATCTCGTCCGCCTTGATGAGATGCCGGATGTATGCGCGCGTGAAGTTGCGGCACGCATAGCAGTCGCAGCCTTCCTCGATCGGTGAAAAATCATGCTCGAAGGTTTTATTCCGCAGCATCAGCCTCCCCTGTCTTGTCAGGGCGAGACCGTTTCTTGCGGAACGCGTCTGCAGCACGCAGTCGAACAGATCGACCCCGCGCAGAACGCCTTCGAGAAGGCAATCCGGACTTCCGACGCCCATGAGGTAGCGCGGCTTGTTCTCCGGCATATAGGGACGGATCGTTTCGAGCATGTCGTACATGACCGGCTTCGGCTCGCCGACGGAAAGTCCGCCGATGCCGTAGCCGATAAAGTCCATCGCCGCGAGCGTCTTTGCGCTTTCGATGCGCAGATCCTTGTAAACGCTTCCCTGCACAATGCCGAACAGCGCCTGATCGGGTCTTGTGTGCGCGTTCTGACAGCGCTCCGCCCAGCGATGCGTACGGTCCATTGCCTTCACCGCATAGGAATGATCCTTGTTCGGATCGGCGCATTCGTCGAAGCACATGGCGATGTCCGCGCCGAGCGCCTGTTCGATCTCCATCACCTTTTCGGGCGTAAAGAAATGCTTGCTGCCGTCGATGTGCGAACGGAACATGACGCCGTCCTCGCGGATGTCGTTGATCCCGGCAAGGCTGAAGACCTGAAATCCGCCGGAATCGGTCAGAATCGGCTTGTCCCAGTGCATGAACTTGTGAAGCCCTCCGGCTTCCTTTACAAGCTCGTGACCCGGACGGAGATACAGGTGGTAGGTGTTGCTTAAGATGATCTGCGCCTTAATATCGTCAAGATCGCGCGGCGTCATCGCCTTGACGGTCGCCTGCGTTCCGACGGGCATATAACACGGCGTTTCGATCACGCCGTGCGGCGTATAAAACCTTCCGCGGCGCGCGCCGGTGTGCTTGTCAACGTGCAGCAGTTCAAAACGAAACGGTTGTTCCATAATCCCTCTCTTATTCAATAAACATGGCGTCGCCGAATGAGAAGAAGCGATACCGTTTCTCGACGGCGTGGCGGTAGACTTCCAGCATTTCTTCGCGCGAGCAGAGCGCGGAAACCAGCATGAGAAGCGTAGATTCCGGCAGATGGAAATTGGTAATCAGCGCGTCGACCGCCTTGAAGCGGTAGCCGGGCGTGATGAAGATGCTCGTTTCGCCGATACCCGGATGCACGACGCCGTTGTCGTCGGTTACGCTTTCGAGCGTTCGCGTCGTGGTCGTGCCGACGCAGACGATCCTGCCGCCGCTGCTTCTCACGCGGTTGATCGTTTCTGCGGCTTCCTCCGTCACTTCATAATGTTCGCTGTGCATATGATGCTCTTCGACGTTTTCGACCGAAACCGGACGGAACGTGCCTAAGCCCACGTGCAGCAGAACGTCCACGATCGGAATGCCTTTTTTGCGGATCGCGTCCAGCAGTTCGTCGGTGAAGTGCAGACCCGCGGTCGGCGCGGCGGCGGAGCCGAGCGTTTTGCTGTAAACCGTCTGATAACGTTCGCGATCATCGAGCCGTTCGGTGATGTACGGCGGCAGCGGCATCTGCCCCGCGCGGTCGAGCACCTCCTCGAAGATGCCGTTGTACAGCAGCCGCACGCGCTTTCCGCCTTCGAGCGGAAGATCCCCCATGACTTCGACGGAAAGCTCGTCGTTCACCCGATAGATCAATCCCTGCTTCGCGCGCTTTGCGGGCTTGCAAAGGCACTCCCAATCGTCGCCCTCGATGCGGCGCAGCAAAAGAAACTCCATGGAGCCGCCGGTCTCTTCGCGCACACCGATGATGCGTGCGGGAATGACGCGCGTGTTGTTGCGCACAAGCACGTCGGTCGGACGGAGCTTATCCAGAATATCCGTAAATACGCCGTCTTCGATGACGCGCGTATCGCGATGATACGTCAAAAGCCGCGACGCACTGCGCACCGCGGTCGGAGTCTGCGCGATCAGCTCTTTCGGCAGATCGTAATAGAAATCACTTGTTTTCAACGGTTTCCCTCTGCATATAAAATCAATCATATTATACATAGCAAGTCGGCATAAATCAAGAGCATTCTCTTTTTCAGCCGGAAACCGCGCAAAAAGGCATTGACATTCGGGTTTTGATTTGTTATAATGCGCAATGCGCGAGGAGATGTGTCCGAGTGGCTTAAGGAGGCGGTCTTGAAAACCGTTGACGTGAAAGCGTCCGTGGGTTCAAATCCTACCATCTCCGCCATTTTCTCGATATAGCACGCGGAAATACCCAAGTGGCTATAAGGGGCTCCCCTGCTAAGGGAGTAGACGGTCTGAAGCCGTGCGTGGGTTCAAATCCCACTTTCCGCGCCACGTCGCCGTAAGCATTTGCTTGCGGCGATTTTTGTATCAAAAAAGAAGCGTTCGTTGCGGAACGCTTCTTTTGCCGTGCTGTCTCAGTCGATTACGGTTGTATAAACCGTGGTTTCAACGGTATCCGCCATTTTCCAGAAGCGGATTTCCGGATTTGGTTTCCGGTTGATCATGAAGCAGTTGTTTGCCGAGAAGCCGAGATACGGGCAGGTTTTTGTTGCGGCGTTGGTCGCTTCGACCGCTTCGCCGTTCATCGCGAACGACCAGCGGCAGTAGTTTTTCACATCGTTCCGGTAGCTGTAAAGGTATCCGCCCCGGCTTGCAAGGAACGAGCCGGTTTCAAGATTCTGCAGGGCGAACCCGCCGTCGCTTTCCGCGGCGGTGAACACATACACGTTGGAAACGCCCGTCAGCGTTTCGCCGGTCAGCGTCATGCCCGTATCGGCAAACGCTTCGGCGCCGCCCGCCGTTTTGCTTTCCAGCTTCTTCGTTCCCGCGACGCCCTTCAGCGCGAAGAGCGCGTCGGTCGCTCCGGCGGTGATTACGTAGCTGCCCTCCCAGCTTTCCGGCGCGGCGGCAAGCTTCGTAAACACTGCTGCCGCAGTGTCGGTGTGCGCATACAGCGCGATCAGCGTGACGTCCGCGGACGCGGCATAGCTGCCGGTAAGCACTGCGGGCAGTTCGGATACGTTATGATACGCTTCCGTAACCCATCCGAGGAAGGTATAGCCTTCCGGCGCTTCCGCTTCGGGCAGCATAACGGAACCGTTCGGCGGACAATTCAAAGCCGCGGGCACTGCAACGCCCTCCGGCACGGAAAAGCTGACCGTATAGCCGAGCGCATCGGTATAGCTGTCGACGAACGAATACCCGCAAACGGTGCAGGTATGCGTCGTATATCCCTGCGCAGTCTGCGTCGGCGGCGTGACGACGTCGGTATACGTGCATCTTTCGGTTGCGGTGTCGCCGCATTCGGAACAGGTGCGGCTGTGCGTGCCGTTTCCGTTCGGCGTCCACGCGCCGTAGGCGTGCTCATGGACATTGATCTTGATGCCGATATACTTCAGGTTTGCGCTTGCGCCGGACGGCGGATTATAGACGCCGTTTTTCGGCTTAACCGTGATCGCGCCGCCGCCCTTGATCGAACAGCTCGTTCCGGTAAAGACGATCGGCGACAGCAGATCCCACGGGTTCTGCACGCCTTCGTACATGGAAGGATCATACCCGTCCTGCACCTTGAAGCCGTAGATCCCGTTGTATTGATCCTGCGCGGCATTTGCGGTGACGGCAACGCGGAAGTCGCGCACGAGATCCGCGCAGCTTACGCCGGTGGCGTTGGTGATCGCCGAAGTCTCGCTTGACGAATACCTGTTGGAAATCTGTCGATAGATCGTGTTTCCGAACCGTGTGAACAGATACTGGGCAAAGAACGATACCTGCGAATACAGCGCGAGGATATCGTCGAGGTCGTTGTTCCACGCGTACATGGAATAGCCCTTGTGCAGATTGAACGTGGACTGATAGGCGAATTCCTTCGGCGGATTCAGCCAGTCGTTATTCTCGGAATAATAGTAATCCTCCCACGACTGGATGCGGCCGATCACGGAGCTGCCGGGATAGCAGATCTCCTCTGCCGCCGCGGAGAAGCATTCGTTGAGCCATGTGGACATGCTGCTCGTGTTGGAGTAGTTGATCAGATGCTGATACTCGTGCACCATCGTGCCGTACGTATCGTCCATGCGCTTATAAACATTGCCGCTGTTCGGGTTCTTGTAATAGACGCCGGGATAGGTGTCGATGTTCAGGATCGGAAGCCCGTTGTTGGTCAGGTCGACCTGATAGAAGAATCCCGCGACATAGCCGCCGGAGCCGTTCCACCCATCGTTGATGTTATAATAGAGCATATGCAGTTTGCCGTCGCCGGAAGAGCCGTTGGTGTGATTGCCGAACGAGGACTGCATCAGATCGAACTTGGAATCGAATTCGTCCGCCGCCATCTTTGCAAAGGACGTATCGATCGTGTCGAGCGGATAGGTATTGCTTGCGGAGGACGTCGGCGTCCAGATATAGCAATGGTCGCCGACATACAGGCACTTGAACGTCACGCTCGAACCTCCGGTCGGAGAATACGACGCAAGAATGCGGAAGGTCTTGGTGTCGCCGACCTTATAGGATGCCCTGACGGGTTCCGGCGCGGGATTGACGGTCTCCGTTTCCGCCTGCTGACGAAGCTTTCCGTCGATGTCGATCTTATAAAACGGCTTGTCGGAGCGCTGGGTTTGATTTGCGGGACGCATGTTCGTGCCGACGCTCGTTTCGATCAGTCCGCTCATGTTTCCGGTGGAATACGACGAGGATGAGGACGTCGAAGGATTATAGATCACGACGTAATCGCCTTCATAACCTCCGGTCGGATCGGTATCGATGACGACGGTGCTTTGCACGCCTTTGTTGTTTGCCGTTCCGTTCGTATCCGCTTTAGCCGCGGGCAAAGACGGAATCAGAAGACAGACGGCAAGCAGCACGGCAAGGATCGGTCTTAACGCTTTCATGGAACTCTCCTTTTCTGTTGCGGGAAGCATTCCCGATTTGCACCGCTCTTTTCGGCACACTCCTATCTTAACAGAGAAAGCAGCCTATGTCCATATCCGCATGTAATTTTTATATATTATTTTTCGGACGGTATGCCGCACGTGAACGGCAAGCCGATTTCGGCGTCTCTCCTCTTTCATTTCCTGCGCGCTCCCTCCCGATCGGACTGTCTCCGAAAAAAAGAACACAGCGTTTGCCGTGTTCTTTACGGTTTCAGAAAAAGCGTCGCTTTTTTGCCGTTCGGAGGATCAGAAGCCCAGCAGGGACTTGTAGGCAGGAACGTCGACGTATGCTTCTTCAAAATCCGCTTTGTGCATGGTGAAGGTAACCGTGTCGCCCTGCCACGAGACCGTCACTTCGAACGTATCGGGAAGCGTCCGGAAAGCCGGGCAATAAAGCCAGAATCCGTTCAGCTTTCCGCCGTCCTTGGAGCCGCCGTAGAAATCGTTCGGCGTCTGTACGTAACTCGTTTCGTTCACAAGTTTCGTGCCGTTTACGGTCACGACCGGCTGCTTGTCCCGTCCGTGCTGCGCGTCTTTCACCGGCTCGTCGGTCTCGAAGATCAGTGCAAGCTGCCCCTCCGCGCTCTTGTTCAGATAGATCATCTCTTTCACCGTGAACGAATCGCAGCTCTGTTCCGGCTTTGCGAGATAATCGTTTTGATGGTACTTTGCGGAAAGCTCCATGCTCTCCTTTCGCCATGCGACGTATTCCGCCTCGTCCTTCGGCACGGTCACCTGCTTCGTCTTCCAGTTCACGCGGAACACCGTACTCCATAAGCCGATCAGCGATTCGTCCGGCATGTCGTCGCCGTAAGGATAATACGCATAATAGATGCCGTATCCGACACCGTTTTCGTCCTCGGATCCGCTGACGAATTCGATGTTGCTCAGCATGCCGTCCACGGTCATGAAGATGCCGCTGTCGTACTCCTCATAGGCGCCGTCCCTCGAATTGTTCGGATCGGCGCAGTATTCCGCGTCGAAATGCATGACCGCGTACAGGAAGTGATCCTTCAGCGCGATCTCGTCGATCACCTCGCCGCGCATGGAAGCGTTGACCGGGATCGTGTCCTCGGGGACGCCGGACAGGATCTCGTTGATCCCCTCCAATAGATCAAGCTTTTCCGCACGCAGCGCTTCGTACGCCTCGCGGCTGAAATCGTAGAACAGGGAGAACGGTTCTCCGTTCAGCATTCCGGTGATCTCGAAGGTCGTTCCGGGCAGCAGCGGATTGCCGGAAAACGCAAAGCACGGGAAAACGCCGTCGCCCTTTTCGGGATGCCATTCCTCCGCATAGAACGGTTCCGGCATAGCGCGATATCCGCCGTGGCGCTCCGCGATGATATCCGACACCGTGCGGATCGGCTCTCCGCCGTTGACGGAGAGACGCAGGTTTTCGAGCGTGTACGGCTGCGGCTGCGCTGCGTTGACATAGAGGAGCGCCGTGAAATTGCCGTCTCCGGTATAGTCCGGACCGTAGTTCGGAAGCAGGCTACTAAGCCGGATCGTAAACTCCCCGACCTTTTGGGAAACGTCGAGGTTCGTGATCTCCCCCGGCTGCCAATCGCCGTTTTCGTTCGAGTTGAACTCCGCCATAATG
>CAMORL010000065.1 GCA_946623765.1 uncultured Clostridia bacterium | reverse complement strand
GAATGACAATGCTTTTTTCGCTGTGGCGGGCTGCCGGGGTCGTCAGCCCCTACAGGATGCAAAAAAGAAAGAAGGTCCTCCAAAAAGGAGAACCTTTCTGAATGTTCCGTAGCGTATGATCTTTAATAGACGCGCATCGGGACGATCAAATAAAGGAATGCGTCGCCCTGCACCGGACGGATGACGCACGGGGAAATCGGGCTGTTGAATTCCATGTAGACCTTTTCATCCGAGATGTTTTTCAGGATGTTCATGATGTACTTCGGATTGAAGGCGATGTCAATCGGGTCTCCGACGACGCTTACTTCCATCGTATCCTCGCCGCGGCCGACGAAGCTTTCGGCGCTCATGGTGAGCATATCGTCCGCAAAGTGCAGCACGATGCTGTTGTTTCCTTCCCTTGCGATCAGCTGCGCGCGGTCGGTCATGGAAAGAAGCTCTGCGGTATCGACGAGCACGCGCGTCTTGCAGTCCTTCGGGATGATGCGCTTATAATCGATGTAGTTGCCGTCCAAAAGGCGCGCGGTCAGGCGCGTGTCGTTGACCTGCACGGTAAGATGCGTCTGCGTCATCTGGATCGTGACATCCTTTTCGGTCTCCTCCGCCATTTTGGCGATCTCGTTCAAGACTTTGCCCTGCACGATGGTGCGCATTTTTGGGAACTCCTTGTCCGCGTGCATGGCGGTTAATGCGAACTGGAACGAGTCGGTCGCGACGAAGGTGAGCACATCCCCCTCCGCCTCGATCAGCGTGCCGGTCAGAACCGGACGAGAATCGTCCTGCGAAACCGCGAACACGGTGTGATCGATCATGCTCTTTAAGTTGGATGCCGGAAGCGTGATGTCGAACGCATCGCCCTTGGTGTGCATCATCGGGAATTCCTCAAACTCGATGCACTGCAGTCTCTGACGGATGCGGCTGCTCTTGATCTTCAAGAGGTTTCCTTCCTGTTCGGCTTCCAGCTTGCCGTCCGGCAGCTTTCTCAAAATCTCCGAAAGAAACTTTCCTTTTAAGACGCACTTGCCCTCTTCCTCGACCATCGCGGGAAGGAAGCATTCCTTTTGGAACATCAGATCGGAACAGCAAAGATGAATGCCTTCCTGCGTCGCTTCGATCAGAACGCCGTCGAGCACGGGCATGGTCGAACGAACGGGAAGCGCCTTTACGACGGACAGGACGCCCATGCACAGATCTTCCGTTTGCATTGTAAATTTCATAGCATTTCCTTTCTTCCGGTTATCCACCGAACGGGAGAGATTCTCTTTCCGTATTGTTTGATTATTATAGAAGTATTATCAGTAGGAGGTGTGGAAAAGACGGGTAAGTTGGTTTTATGGCGCGTTGCCGCGCTTTTTACTGTGGGAAGCGCGCGGGTAAGGCGGTGGAAAAAGGAGCGACTTTTTCCCGCTTTCCACAGTATCCGAATTACCCCAAATCCGACCACTTGACAAATCCACATTCTGTGGAAAAGTCTTTAATCCTCTTTGATGCGTGCTTTGATGCTCTCGACCGTGTCGCGAAATGCCGGATCGGCGTCGATCATCTGATCGATCTTGTTGCAGGCGGAAATCGCCGTCGTGTGATCATTGCGGTCGAACAGCGTCGAAATGCGCTTATACGGCAAGCTCAACAGCTCGTGGCAGAAGTACATCGCGATCTGCCGCGGCATCACGACCTCCTTGTCGCGCCGCTGCGACATCATGCTTTCGATCGGGATCGAATAGTAATCCGCGACCGTTTCCTTGATGCGGTCCGGCGTGATCTCGATCTCCTTCTTCTTCGGAAGCATTTCCTTCATCGCTTCCTTCGCAAGCGGCAGGGTGATCGGCAGGCGGCGGATCGTCGCATACGCGATCACGCGATTCAATGAGCCCTCGAGCTTTCGAATGTTGTCGACGATGTTTTCCGCAATGAAATTGATGATCTCGTCGTCGATTTCCACATGCTTGTTCTGCGCGCGGTTTCTTAAAATGGCGGTTCGCGTTTCAAGGTCCGGAACCTGAATGTCCGCGACAAGACCCCATTCAAATCGTGAGGAAAGGCGTTCTTCGAGCGCTTTGATCTCCTTGGGCGGGCGGTCGGAGCTGATGACGATCTGCTTTCCGGCGTTGTGCAGGGTATTGAACGTGTTGAAAAATTCCTCCTGCACCGCCTGTTTTCCGGCGATGAACTGGATATCGTCGATCATCAGAAGGTCGACGTTGCGGTAGCGCTGGCGAAACTCCGTGTTTTTGCCGTAGCGGACCGCTTCGATCATGTCGTTCGTGAACATTTCGCTCGTCACGTACACGATGCGCGCCGACGGGTTCGCTTCCTTCATCGCGTGACCGATCGCGTGCATCAGATGCGTCTTTCCGAGACCCACGCCGCCGTACAGGAACAGCGGATTATACGCCCTGCCCGGCGCTTCGACGACCGCGACGCAGGCCGCGTGCGCAAAGTCGTTCGACTTTCCGACGATGAACGTATCGAACGTGTACTGCGGGTTCAGCGTCAGCGAGTTGATCGACACCTCTTCCGACGAAACATGCACGAAATCCTTGCGCTGCGAGGGCACGATCAGCAGGATATCGAGAATATCCGGATCCGCCTTCTGCACCGCATTGCGCACGTAATCCATATAGTATTCCGACACCGTGTTTTTCACGACGTCGTCCGGCGCTTCCATCACCAGAATCCCGTTCTGTACCACGACCGGGTCGAGCACGTCGATCCAGCGGTGGAACGTCACGGCGGCGATTTGCGGACGAATGCCTTCCTTTGCAAGCGCCCAGGTTTTTTTCATTTCTTCCATACGGTCCCCTATCTCATGAAAAAACACGCCGAAGAAGCTTCGGCTGCTTTTCTTCCTCTATTATCATAACAGATTTCACGGCTTTTGGAAAGTGATTTTTCAAAAGAAGCGGCAACTTCTCACGATAAATAATACAGCGGATTGTACGGGATTCCGTCGATCAGAAGCTCGTAGTGCAGAATCGGCGCGCCGCGTCCCTCGATGGCGGGCATATAGCCGATCACCGCGCCGCGCTTGACGTGCTGTTCGAGCTCGACGGCGACGTTCGCGCAGGAGGAAAGCCGAGAGACGAACCCGTTCTCGTGCTTGATTTCGACGACGGTTCCATAGCCGGGACGCTCCCCGCAGAAAATGACCGTTCCGTCCTCCGGCGCGTAGATGCGCGAGCCGGTCGACGCGCTGTAATCGATGCCGTAGTGCATCTCGCCGAAGCGGATGCCGAAATAGCTGACGACGTCGCCCTTGACCGGCGCGGAAAAGCGCAGGTTCCCCTTGTCCTTCCCGCGTCTGCCCTCCTTGCTGCCGGGTTCGCGGTCCGGCTGCGCGACGCGATAGGTGCCCTCAAGGAAGGATGTTTGCGTAAGCTGGGAGACCTGCCGGTTCAGCGTTTCGACGTCGGACGCGGCAAAGCCGTCCTTATAGAGCAGTTCCGAGAGCGTCAGCGTCCTTGCGCCGGTGCCGAGCTGCAGATAAAAGCGCGCGCCGACAGGCAGCAGGTCGCTTTTTTGCGAGCGCACGCCCGGCTCGGAGACCGAGACCGACGCGCGTTCGACGGAACGCTGCACGGAAATGAGCGAACGGTTTTTGTTGAGCTTGTTGAGCGCCGCATCAAAGGAAAGGTATTCGACCGTTCCGTCCGCAGGCGCGGTCGAAACGGACGAAACGAGCGTCGCTTTCAAAAGAATGCTGTGATCGTCGATGTTTTCATACGCGCACTGCTGAAAATACGTGCGCAGCAGAAGCTCCGCCGTCTCGCGGCTGTCGAGCGCAAACAGCGCGTCGCCGTCGGAAAGCAGGTTGACCGCGCCGCTCGGAAGAACGGGCGCGGGGGTTTGAATGATATGCACCGGCGTCGGCGCGGGCGTGTTCGCCTCGACCGAATCCTGCAGTTCGGTGCCGGGCGTCGGGGTGATGACGGTGCGCTTTTCCGAAAGGAAGAGTTTCGGCTTTTCCCGTCCCGGAAGCAGGACGAAGAGAACCGCGAGCGCGACAAGCAGACCCGCAAACGCGGCGCAGACGATCCGAAATGCTTTTCCGCTTTTCATGGCGCTCCCCCTTTCTTTTTTCAGAGTATACCACACATTCTGTAAAAAGAGAAACAGAAAGGTTCAATTTTTTGCAGGTTTTACATAAAATTCATTCGTTTGGTGGTTCAAAATTGAAAAAATATATGGTATGATAGTGTTGAATGAATATGGACAGGTCCATCTGTCCGTTTGTCGAATATCTATGGGTGAGGTGAAGCACGTGTCGCATCTGACGGATGATGAACTCTATTACTTCAACGAAGGCAAAACCCTGACGGCGTATCGTTCGCTGGGGTGTCATCTGGTGGAACACAATGGGGAATCGGTTTGGAGATTTGCCGTGTGGGCGCCGAATGCGCGCGCCATTTCCGTCGTCGGTGATTGGAACTACTGGAATGCGGAAGCCGACAAGATGTCTCCCGTCGGCACGACCGGCGTATGGGAGATTCTGATCGGCATCGCAAAGGAAGGACAGCTCTATAAGTATGCCGTGACCGGAAACGACGGCGCTGTTCTGATGAAGGCGGACCCGTACGCGCAGCGCTGCGAACCGATGGGCACCGCGTCGATGGTCTGGGAGGCGAAGCCGTTCGAGTGGACCGACGGCGCGTATCTCAATCGCTGCAGCAAGCGCCACAACGCGCCGATGAACATCTATGAATGCCACCTCGGCTCGTGGAAGAAGGGGCTTTCCTATCGCGATCTTGCGACCGATCTCATCGATTACGCGGTTGAGATGGGCTATACGCACCTCGAGTTCATGCCGCTGATGGCGTATCCGTTCACCCCGAGCTGGGGCTATCAGGTGACCGGCTATTATGCGCCGACCACGCGCTACGGCACGCCCGACGATCTCAAGTACCTGATCAACCGCGCCCACGAAAAGGGCATCGGCGTGATCATGGACTGGGTGCCCGCGCACTTTACGCGCGACAGCTACGGCCTTGCGCGCTTCGACGGCACGCCGCTTTACGAGCATCCCGATCCGCGCCGTTCGGATATGAAGCAGTGGGGTACGCTGCTGTTCGATTACGGCAGAACGCAGGTGCAGAGCTTCCTCGTGTCCAACGCATACTACTGGCTCAAGGAGTTTCACATCGACGGTCTGCGCGTCGACGCGGTCAGCTGCATGCTGTACCTCGATTACGGACGCAGCGACGGCGAATGGCTGCCGAACATCTACGGCGGACGCGAAAACCTCGATGCGATCGCGCTGTTTAAGAAGATCCGTCAGGCGATTGCGGACATCCCCGGCAACAAGATTCTGATCGCCGAGGAGAGCACCGCGTTCCCTTGCGTGACCGACAAGCACGGCGACAGTCTCGGCTTCGACTACAAGTGGAATATGGGCTGGATGAACGACATGCTGACCTATATGCACATGGATTCGCTGTACAGAAAGTGGCATCACGACAAGCTGACCTTCTCGCTGATGTACGCGTTCTCCGAACATTATATCCTGCCGTTCTCGCACGACGAGGTCGTGCACGGCAAGCTGTCGATGCTGAACAAGATGCCCGGCGATTACTGGCAGAAGTTTGCGCAGCTTCGTCTTTTGTACGCGTATCAGATGGCGCATCCGGGCAAGAAGCTGACCTTCATGGGCATGGAGATCGGACAGTTCATCGAATGGCGGTTCGACGAGTCGCTCGACTGGCTGCTGCTCGATTACCCGAAACATGCGGAGATGCAGCGCTTTGTGAAGGAGATCAACCACTTCTATCAAAAGACGCCGCAGCTTTATGAGCGGGACGACGATTGGGACGGATTCGACTGGATCGCCGTGGACGACTCGGTGCATTCGGTTGCCGCTTTCGTGAGAAAGGATGCGCACGGTGTGCCGGTGCTTTGCGTGTTTAACTTCACGCCGGTTCCGTGGGACGACTACTGCCTCGGCAGCGAGCATGCGGGCAAGTATAAGGAGATTTTCTCGACCGACGCGCCGTATTTCGGCGGGGCGGGACTGCACTACAACAAGCCGGTGCAGACCGTTGAGGAGACGTTCGGAAAGTTCCGGCACCGCATCCACGTCAAGCTCCCGCCGTACGGGGCCGTGTTCTTCAAGTTTACACAGTCTAAGAAATAACCAACGCTCGAAAGGAGAGAATTCATGAAAAAGAGAATTGTCTGCATGTTGCTTGCAGGCGGACAAGGCAGCCGTCTCGGCGTTCTGACATCCAGCATGGCAAAGCCGGCGGTTCCGTTCGGCGGAAAGTTCCGCATCATCGATTTCCCGCTGTCGAACTGCGTCAATTCCGAGATTGACACGGTCGGCGTTCTGACGCAGTACCGTCCTCTGGCGCTGAACGCGTACCTCGGCACCGGTCAGCACTGGGACCTCGACCGCAACAACGGCGGCGTGTTCGTGCTTCCGCCCTACATGACCGAGCATGACGGACGCTGGTATTCCGGCACGGCGAACGCGATTTGGCAGAACCGCTCCTTTGTCGACCAGTACGATCCCGATTACGTACTGATCCTTTCGGGCGACCACATCTATAAGATGAACTACACCAAGATGCTCCGCTTCCACATCGACCACAAAGCGGCGGCGACGATCGCGGTTTTGAAGGTTCCGATGGAGGAAGCGCACCGCTTCGGCATCATGAACACCGACGAGACCGGCAAGATCGTTTCGTTCGAGGAAAAGCCCAAGCAGCCCAAGAGCAACAACGCCTCGATGGGCATCTATATCTTCGACTGGAAAAAGCTGCGCGACTATATGGAGCGCGACGACGCGGACGAGAAGAGCGAGAACGACTTCGGCAAGAACATCATCCCGAACATGCTGAACGCCGGCGAAAAGATGGTCGCCTATCCGTTCGAGGGATACTGGAAGGACGTCGGAACGATTCAGAGTCTGTGGGAAGCGAACATGGATATGCTCGGCGACCCGCCGCTTCTGGACCTCGACGATCCGTCGTGGCGCATCTATACGCGCAACCCGGTCATGGCGCCGCATTACGTCAGCAAGGAAGCGCGCATTAAGAACAGTCTCGTCACCGAGGGCTGCGTCGTGCGCGGCGAGGTCGAACATACGGTCCTGTTCTGCGGCGCGAAGCTCGAAGAGGGCGGCAAGGTCTTTGATTCCGTCGTGTTCCCCGGCTCGAAGATCGGCAGAAACAGCATCGTGCATAAGGCGATCATCGGCGAAAACGCGATCATCGGCGACAATGTCCTGATCGGTGAACCGCCCAAGGAAGGCGAAGTGATCGACAACCGCCTGACCGGCGACATCGCGCTGATCGGCAACGATGTGACGATTCCGGACGGCACGGTCATTCCGCGCGGCGCGGTCGTGACGCAGGAAACGCTCAGTCAGTTTGTGAACGGAGGTACAAACGCATGATCCAGGATGCATTCGGTTTGATTTTTACCGGCGAAGCGAACCCCTATATGCGCGATCTGACGCTGAGCCGCGCCGTTGCGGCGGTTCCTTTCGGCGGCCGCTATCGCGTCATCGACTTCGTTCTGTCCGACTTCGTGAATTCCGGCATCCGCAACGTCGGCATCATCACGCAGAAGAACTACCATTCGCTGATGGACCATCTCGGCACCGGCAAGGAATGGGACCTCAACCGCAAGCGCGAAGGTTTGTTCCTGCTCCCGCCGTTCTCCACCAAGGACAACACCGGCGTGTACCGCGGCGACATCGACGCATATCATTCGATCATGCAGTACGTGCGCCACTCCAATCAAAAGTACCTGATCCTGTCCGGCTCGCACACGATCTTCAACACCACGTTCGAGAAGATCCTCGCGCAGCACAAGGAAACCGGCGCGGACATTACGATCATGTACAACGAGGATGCGTCGTTCGATCCCGAGGAGCAGAACCGCGACCTGAGACTGCTGTTCGACGAGGACGGCATGCGCGTGAAGGAGCTCGAATGGTATCCGCGCTATCCGAGATCGAATTTCCGTTCCTGCGAGATCATGATCATCGACAAAGCGCTGTTCGAGGACCTCGTCGAGGAATCGTACTCGCGCGGCGGCATCGACTTCGTGCGCGACATCCTTCTGACGCATGTGCACGAGCTCAACATCATGGGATGGCGCTATGACGGGTACGTAGCGCGCATCGATTCGGTCAACACGTTCTTCCGTCACAGCATGGAGCTTTTGAACGCGCCCGAAGCGCATGATCTCTATAACAGAGAACACCCGATCTATACCAAAGTCAAGGATGAAATCTCCGCAAAGTACGGCGAACACGCGGACGTGCACAACGTCGTGATGGCGGACGGCTGCAAGGTGGACGGCACGGTTGAAAACTCGGTTCTGTTCCGCGGCGTTACCGTCGAGCGCGGCGCGGTCGTGAAAAACTCGATCATCATGCAGGGTTCGAAGATCCGCGCGGGCGCGAAGCTCGACCATGTCATCCTCGATAAGGGCGTTACGGTCACCGAGGGACGCATGCTGAACGGCTTCGAAGGGCTGCCGCTCGTATTCCGCAAGAATCTGACCGTCTAAAAGGAGAAAAGGAGAAGAAATGAAGATTTTATTCGCTGCAAGCGAGTGCTTTCCCTATGTAAAGACCGGAGGACTGGCCGACGTCGTCGGTTCGCTTCCGAAAGAACTGGTGTCGCAGGGCGCCGAAGTGTGCGTCATGATTCCGAAATACCGGCAGATCGACGATTACTACATCTATCGGATGGAGCATATCTGCCACTTTAACCTGCAGCTCGGCAGCTATTCCGTATTCTGCGGAATCGATTCGCTCGTGCAGGACAATGTCCGCTTCTATTTCATCGACAATCTGGCGATGTTCGGCGGAGACAAGGTCTATACCGGCGACGAGGAGGAGGGCTTCCGCT
>CAMORL010000064.1 GCA_946623765.1 uncultured Clostridia bacterium | reverse complement strand
CCTGCACATAGATCGCGTCGATCAGCGCCGCAACCTTGTCCGCCGCTTCCTTGTCTTCTGCAGAGACGTTCGCGGATTCTTCCTGCGCAGGCGTTTCCGCCGCAGGCTGCGCCGTCGGCTCTGCCGGCATATTCGGCATGCCCGTGCATGCTGCCGCGACAATCGCAAACATTGCGATTGCAAGAATCAATGCAAGTGTCTTTTTCATATTGTCTCCTCCTTTGTACTTTCGGACGTTTTCGTCCCCGATGTATGTGATGTCTTTACATCAGCAAAATCCACGGCACGAAAAAAGCTCCTTACCGAACGGTAAAGAGACTGCGTACATAAAGCGCTCCGCGTGCGGAGCATGGTACACAATCAATCCCTCGTGATTCTTTCGTACCGAGCATTCGGCAGGTTTCCCGGCTCGCGGCATAGGATGCTGTCGCCTTCCCGATTGCTCAGTGACTGCTTTCGCGTGACAGTATCGATCCGCATACGGTGACGAGT
This sequence comes from uncultured Clostridia bacterium, assembly GCA_946623765.1. The sequence goes on along the minus strand of CAMORL010000064.1, from coordinate 8,426 downwards.
TCGCACAGGCGTTTCACCTGTTTCCCTTTTAACCTTTGCTTTTCACGACAAAGGCACCGATTGCTTTATTCAATTACCGGTATTATATCCCCTATCCCCGCAGAATGTCAAGGCTCTGTCTGCACCCCCGGATTTTATATTCGCTGTCTGCGCCGAAAAGACGGACCGGCTTGGCTGCCGCCTGCTTTGACGCCGGAAAGCGTTCGTTCTTCCTTTTTCGTCCGGTTTTTCTTTCTTCTTGACCGTTCAGATGAAAATTGATACAATATATTCAATTCAGGCCTTCGGAGGGTTCTTATGTATTACCGCGCAGTCGCCGCGACGTCGACCGGCTTGTCTCAGCTTTTCACCAATATGATCGGCACCCTCGCCGTGATCCTTGTGACTGCGGCGTTCATCGGCGGCAGCGATCTGATGACCCGGCTTTTCGGCTCCAAAAACAAATGGAAAACCGCGGTCTTTTTCGGCGTTCTCGGCGGTATCTTCGGAATTTACGGAACCATGTCCGGAATCCGGCTGGAAGGCGCGATCATTTCGGTTCGCGACATCGGTCCGATGCTCGCAGGCTTTACCGGCGGTCCGTTCGGCGGTCTGATTGCGGGCTTCATCGCCGGTCTCCACAGATTCCTGACCGGAATCCTTTCCTCGACCAAAACGCCGGAAATCGAAGTCTCGTATGCCTGCGTGATCGCGACGATCTCCATCGGATTCATGTGCGGCATTCTTTCCCTCAAGTTCAATGAAAAGCTGAAGAAGCCGCTGTGGGCGCTGTTGACCGGCATCATGATGGAGATCTTCCATCTCGCGCTCGTTCTGCTGATCGTCCCTTCCCCGTACGGATTCAGCATTGTTAAGTCCATCTTCCTGCCGTTCATTCTCGTCAACGCGATTGGCTTCACGCTGATGATCTCCATGATTAACTACATCGAGAAACAGCGCGCGATCACGCTCGAGCGCTCGCGTCTCAAGACCGAACTCGAAGTTGCGACCGTCATCCAGCGTTCCCTGCTGCCGCCGATCACGGACAGCTATCCCGGAAGATCCGAGCTTGCGCTTGCCGCTTCGATGACCCCCGCGAAGGAGGTCGGCGGCGATTTCTACGATCTGTTCTTCGTGGATAAAGACCGGCTCGCCTTCGTCGTTGCGGACGTCTCCGGCAAAGGCGTGCCTGCCGCGCTCTTTATGGCGACCTCCAAAACCACCCTTCAGAGCTGCGTGCGCGATTATCCCTCGCTTTCCGATGCGATCACGGTCGCAAACGAAAGCCTCTGCCGCAACAATACCGCGCAGATGTTTGTCACCGCATGGATCGGCGTGCTTGATCTGTGCACCGGCGCGCTGACCTTCGTCTGCGCCGGTCACAACCCGCCCGTTCTGATCTCCGGCGGGCGCCCGGAATACGTCAGGCGCCGCAGCGGGCTGGTACTCGCCGGCATGGAGGGCGTCCCGTATCGTGAACAATCCCTGACGCTGAACGCGGGCGATTGTCTCTACCTCTATACCGACGGCGTAACCGAGGCGGAAAACGTCGCGCACGAACTGTTCGGCGAAGAACGGCTTGCCGCCTGCCTGGAGCAGTCCGCCGAAAAAGAACCCGGCGAGATTATTGCAGACGTCAAATCCGCGATCGACGCGCACGTCGGCGAAGCCGAGCAGTTTGACGACATCACCATGCTGTGCATCCGCTATCTCGGCAAAGCGTAATCCGCACGGCGTATGGAACAGAACCGTCCGGATCGGGATCCCCCGGTCCGGTTTTTTGATGCTCCGGCAACGGAAAAAGGCGGCGTAAGCGCCGCCCTGAAAACACGAAGTATCATTCCGTCTGCGTTTGTCAGCCGTTGAAGAGAATCTTTCCGGAACCGTCCCTGTCGTCCGCTGTCACGCTTTATGTAAACGCAAGCGCGACCGCAGCAATCCCGATCCCCGGTCCCCTGCATGAAAACGAGTTGATTCTCCCTTATTCGATGGTCAGAATGTCAGAGAATCCGGTGACCTCAAAGATCTCCCTGATGATCTCGTTCGGATGCAGGACCTTCATGCTGCCCTGCCGGTTCATCGTTTTCTGCGCGGAAAGCAGCACGCGAAGTCCCGCCGAAGAGATGTACTCGAGCTTTTCGAGATCGAACATCAGTTCTTCAACGCCCTCGAGCGCGTCACCGAGTTCCGCTTCAAGGTTCGGAGCCGTCATGGTATCCAGTCTGCCGGAAAGCGCAATCGTCAGCGCGCTGCCGTTTTTTGTCTTTTCAATCGTCATGGTTATATGTCTCCCTTCCCAAATCAAAATGTTTTTTCAATGACCATTTCCACAGAGCCGCCGCGAATGAAGATCTTGACCTCGTCCGCCAGCTTTGCCGTGATCGACTTTTCCAGTTCGTCCCACTTCTCCGGTTCATCGTTCTGATGCTCCTCGATCGCGCTGCGGTATGCGGACATCGACCAGCCGTACAGCATCGCGTTCGGCGACATGTCCACCGAAGCGTCGTAACCGACGACGCCGACGTAGCCGTAGCCGTATTCCGTGGCGAAAGCGCTTGCGTCGGTGGATTCGCCGAACCGCAGGAAGATGTCCTTAAGCCGTCCCATAAAGCCCTTCGCTGCGGCGTTCTTGCCGGAGGTCGACGCCTTCAGAAGCGCTTCGCGCATATCGGGATCCACCTGAATCTTCGTCAGAAGATGCAGGGAAAAATGCGTTCCCTCCGATTCCACCCAGTAGAGATACTGCGTCTGCCCGGTAATGGTTCTCAGCATCCCGGTCATTTCCTCCGCAAGCAGCTGAAGTCTCAGCCGTTCCTTTGCGCTGATACCGCGGAAATCAGCGGCTCTCTGCGTCTCATCGAGCGCGCGTTCAATGCCGGCGCCGTTCGATTCTATCTGAATAACGTCCGATTTCATTTGATTCCTTTCCCGTCCGCCGCAAAGCGGCGCGCGTATTGTTTCCGTTGTAATTATTATTTTACATGGTACGGCTTCACATTTCAAGAAGTTCTTTTATTTTTCTGAAAATTGGCGATGCTTTTGGCAAAGATGTATGCTATACTGTATGATCATATGCTGATCGCAAAGGAGATTGCTATGAACCAGTTTTCGTTAACCGGTCGAATAGATTCGCAGAACGCAGCCGCGATCGAAGCGCAGCTGACGGCAAACCTGCCCGAAAACGGAATGCCCGTTGTTCTCGACGCTGCGTCTCTCGACTATATTTCCTCTGCAGGACTGCGCGTGCTGCTCCGCATCCGCAAAACGCATCCGGACCTGCGGATCATCAATGTCAAGCCCGAGATCTACGAGGTTTTCGACATGACCGGCTTCACCGAAATGATGACGGTGGAAAAGGCGTACCGCAATGTTTCGATCGAAGGCTGCGAGGAAATCGGTCACGGCGCGAACGGCACGCTGTACCGCATCGATCAGGACAACGTGGTGAAGGTCTACCGCAACGCCGACGCGCTTCCGGACATTCAGCACGAGCGCGAGATGGCAAGGCTCGCTCTGATTCTCGGCATTCCCACCGCAATCTCCTACGACGTCGTGAAGGTGGGGTCGAGCTACGGCTCTGTTTTCGAGCTTTTGAACGCGCACTCGTTTGCAAAGATCCTGAGCCGTCAACCCGAGAAGTTCGACTGGTGCGTCAAAGAGTTTTCCGATATGCTTCTGAAGATTCACGGCACCGAGGTCCCCGAAGGGAAGCTGCCGGACATGAAGCAGACTGTGCTTTCCTGGGCAGAGTTTTTAACCGGTTATCTGCCGGAACGCGCTTCGAAAAAGCTGCTTCGGCTGATCGAAGAAGTTCCCGAGGATCATCATATGATCCACGGCGACTACCATACCAAGAATCTGGAGCTGCAAAACGACGAAGTTCTTCTGATCGACATGGACACGCTCGCCATGGGGTATCCGATCTTTGAGCTCGGCAGCATGTACAATGCGTTTATCGGATTCTCCGAAGTGAATCACGAGACGATCAAACGGTTTCAGGGCTTCGACCTCGAAACGTCGAAGCGGTTCTGGCACGAAACGCTGTCCGCATATCTCGGAACGACCTCCGCGACCAAGATCCGCGAGGTCGAAAACAAAGCCCGCATCATCGGCTATACGCGCCTTATCCGCCGCGGAATCCGCCGCGGTGAGGTGAATACCGAGCAGGGTCGGGCGGAAAACCGGCTTTGGACGCAGGAGCTTGTCGATCTGCTTGAAACCGTCGACACGCTGACCTTCTCCCGCGACGAGCTCACGATCGAAGCCGAAGCGGATCATCTCGACGAGGTGCAGATGTTCCTGAACGAGCGCTTGTCAAAAGCCGACTGCCCGCCGAAAGCGCTGATGCAGATCGGGCTTGCCGTCGAGGAAATCTTCATCAACATCGCAAGCTATGCCTACGCGCCGAAAAAGGGTTCTGCGACCGTGCGGGTCGAGCTCATTCCGAACGGCGTATCCATCACGTTCATCGATCGCGGCATCCCGTACGATCCGCTGAAAAAAGCCGATCCGGACGTTACGCTTTCCGCGGAAGAGCGGAACATCGGCGGGCTCGGCGTGTTTCTCACGAAGAAGCTCATGGACGACGTGCGCTATGAATACCGTGACGGACAGAATATCCTGACCATGACCAAGAGGTTTTGAGAAGCGCTGTGGAAGTCATGCATCCGGTCATTGATCTGCATATGCACTCCGCTGTCTCCGACGGCACCGACACGCCCGAAGAGCTTCTTTCGCATGTCCGCGAAGCCGGAGTCGACGTGTTTTCCCTCACCGATCACGACGCGACTCTGGGCTGCAAACAGATTCAGGCGCTGCTGCAGCCGGGTGATCCGCGTTTTCTGTTCGGTGTGGAGTTTTCCTGCAAGGATGCATACGGCAAGTATCATATCCTCGGCTACGGATACGATCCGGACGCGGATTCGATCTGCAGCGCGATAAACACCGGTCACGCAAACCGGATGAAAAAGCTCGATATGCGGCTGGACCTGCTCAGAACGGAGTTCGGAATCACGTTTCCGCAGGCGGACGTCGACATGCTGCATACGCTTTCCAATCCGGGCAAGCCGCATCTCGCAAAACTGATGGTCCGCTGCGGACTTTCGGAGACGATCACCTCCGCGTTTCATACGGTACTGAACCGTCTGCATGTTCCCGAACTCTATATAAGCCCGGAGTTCGCCATCCGCGGGATTCTCGACGCAGGCGGCGTGCCCGTGCTTGCGCATCCCTGCTTCGGCGACGGCGACCAGCTCATCCTCGGCGACTTGCTCAAAACACGCGTCCGGCGTCTTATGGATGCAGGTCTTTTGGGGCTGGAGGGCTGTTATTCCGGCTATACCGAAACGCTCCGCGCGCAGATGCTTGCGCTTGCGGAGGAATTCGATCTCTATGTGACCGCCGGCAGCGACTTCCACGGCAGCAACAAACTGATTTCGCTTGCGGATACCGGGCTCAGCCCCGATGCTCCGCTCCCCGCCGGGCTGAAACGCTTCTTGCGGGATATGTTCTGAGTGTCAGACCGTCCATGCGCATGGACGGTTTTCTTTTTCGATCGCGCGGCGACCCGAAAAAAGGACGCAGCAGGCGATCCTTCGCACAGCTGTGTCCTTATCTTCTTCGTATTCCCCTCGTATTTGAGCCGTCTCCTCCGCCGCCCTTGCCGGCAGTCTGTTCCGTTCGTCAGAGGTTTTCGTTTTTCAGAGCGTCGATCGGATTATCCTTTTTGAGCTTCGAGTGCGCATAGAGCATGGTTGCAAAGACCACGAGGAACACCGATCCCACGGCGATCAGGATGCTGTGCCACGGCATATAGAAGCTGCGCTCCAGTTCCTGCGAAACGACGCGATGGATCAGAAACGTCACGCCGATCGAAACGGGAATCCCGAACAGAAGCGCGCGGAGTCCGTAGATGATGCATTCGTAGCTCAGCATCCGCCGCATGCCCTTCTCCGTCATGCCGATGGATTTCAGCATGGCAAACTCTCTCCTTCGCAGCATGACGGCGGTGCTGATCGTATTGAACACATTTGCCGCCGCGATCAGCGAGATGAGAATGATAAACCCGTAGGCGAACACGTTGACCACGCCCACGATCATCCGGCTTTGCTCGCGCTGTTCCGCAACGTCCCCCGCGTAAGAGCCTTTCAGCGAATCCGACGCTTCGAGCAGCTCCATCGCCGTTTTCATGAGCGCCTTGTGATCCCGCGCCGCGAAGAAGATCATGGCGTATCCTTCGGTTCGGAGGCTTTCGGGCAGGCGTGAGAACGGGTACACGACCGAGGCGCGATCGGACGCGAGGCTGAAATCGTCGGTTTTGACGAACCGGTCGAACGGGTATTCGACCGTCTCAAGCGCATCCGAAACCGGAACGATGCGTTCCGCCATCGCCGGATCGAGCATGTCGGTATAGCGTTCGCCCTGCTCCTCCTGCATCCGCATTGCGTACGCTTCCGGATAATACGCGACCTTCGTTTCTTCCGCTTCGTCATCCCACACATACGCCCAGACCGTTCCTTCCCGCGCGCGGATCTTCTGCGTGCTTACCGACGCGGGCAGCGCGTCGCTTCGGAACAGATCGTAGCGGAAGTGCCGGATGCCGCTGCTTTCGTAGACCGCCTCGGTGATGTCGGCATTCACCAGAACGCCGTACGCGCAGTCCGCCGCAAAGTACGGCGCGGGATCGACGCCGCTTGATCTGCACAGCGCCGTAAAGCTTTCATCGTCCAGATATACCACGTTGACCGGCACATAGGTCTGCCCGTTTTCGTCGCGCCCGCCGTGCGACGGCACGGAGAAGAACGCGTCGGTAAGCAGCGCCGCGTCGGCGGTAAAGCCGTTGATGTCGCCGTTGTCACGCATGGTATAAGCGGTCCGCGTGACGCCTTCGACCGATTTCAGCCGATCCGCCGTTTCGGAAGCGACGGAAGCGGGAACCTCCAGGAACACGTCGACGTTCGAGGAATCGGACACCGTTTTGACCATATCGGTGAGATACGTACAGAACGATGAGGCGGAGATGAACAGCACGATGCTCATAAAGAGCGACAGAACTGCTGCGCGGTAGCCCTTTTTGTTGCGCTTGAAGTTCTTCGCACCCATCGTGCCTTCAAAGCCGAACAGTTTTTCGGTGAGCTTCGATGTTCTGACTTCCCTTGCCTTTGTCCGGATATCCGCGCTCTGCCGGATCGCATCGATCGGCTGGAGCTTCGCCGCCCGCCTTGCCGGAACCGCCGCGGAGATCAGCACCGTGATCAGCGCGATCGCCGCCGTGATCAAAAGCGCCGTCGGATGCAGTGTAAGCCGCATCTGTGTTGCGGTGTTCGGCATGAGCCTTGCAAACGTGCCGCGGATCGCAAAGAGCGTGATCCCGATGCCGGCACACCCCACGATAAGCCCGATCGGAATGCCGATCGCGGACAGCACAAGCGCTTCATACCGCACCGACGCGCGGATCTGTTTCTTCGTTGCGCCGATGGATTTTAAGATTCCGAACTGGCGTGTGCGCTCCGAAACCGAGATCGAAAACGCGTTGTAGATCAGCGAGATCGAGCCGAACATGACGAGCACAACGAGGATCGCCGTAAACCCGTACAGAACGGACATGATCGTGTCGCTGCCGAACGAGCCGTAAAGCCGCATCAGCGACGTGTTCGACCGCCAGTTTTCGGAAAACGTCTGACTGCGCATCGTGCTTTTGAAAAAGTACGGGTGGCGAACCGTGATAAACGCGGTGGAATCGCCCGTTCCCGCGCCTTTGGTCAGCGCGCGAAAACCCGTGCCGCCGACCGATTGATCCATGCTCCGGTACACGCCCACGACCGTAAAGGTCATGTCGCGCGCGTCAACTACGGACTCCTCTTCCCAAAGAGGATCGTACTCGGTTAAAGGCTTGCCGTCCGGATCGACGCGCGTTCCGATCGAAAGGGTAACGGTTTTGCCGACGTCGAACGCTTCGAGGTCGGATTCCGCCGCAAAGTTATAAAACGCGGTCGAAAGGATGATCTCGTGCCCGTTTTCCGGCATGCGCCCCCTGATGATACGGGTTTCGATCATCGGCGTGTCGCCGGTCAGCGCGTCCACGAAGATCGGCTGACGCGCCGTATTTGTCGACCGCGCCTCATACCCGATCGTTTGCCACGATGCGACGACGTCCTTTACGAACGGCTGTTCTTCCAGGCTGTCTGCCTGTTTTGCGTCAAGCGCCGTAAAGCACGCGTGCCAGTCGCCCGTGTCCTCTGTCGTCACGCCGCGCATATAGACCAGTCCGCTGTACGCGCCTTCGATGACCGCGGTCAAAAGCGCCATCGAAAGCACGATCCCGATGATCGTGACCCACGTTCTCGTACGGTTCTTTCGGAGCGCACGCCGGGTGTAGGTATGCAGAATGTTCATGCCTGCGTCCTCCGGATGCGCTCGTCCTTGGTGATCCTGCCGTCCTCGATCGC
>CAMORL010000063.1 GCA_946623765.1 uncultured Clostridia bacterium | reverse complement strand
GCCTTATATTACTCCTCCTTTCCCCTTTTGTCAATACCTTTTTTTGACTTTTTTCTGTATATTTTTTTGCTTCCCTGAAAAGGATTGTATGCTCATGTTTTGCGATTCGTTTCAATGGCAATTCTCTGTTTCCCATTCCCTCGGACTTACTGTCGTCTTCCTTCCTTCATCTGTCGTATTGCTCTGTATCAACGCAATTCGTCGCCGCCGGCAGAATACGACTATAACCCGCAGCGCAATTGCATCATGAATTTAACTCTTACAATTTATAGATAGAAAAGAATCGGAAGCACCGATTGATGCTTCCGATTCCGAACTGTTATTCAGGTTTCTCAATTAAGAGATCATATCGCCCTGGTGAGCGATCAGCGTTGCGTCGTAGACGCCGTCAACGCGCAGGAACTTGTCGACAAAGCCGGTCTCGCTGGAACGGACGCGAAGCTCAACCGCAAGCTCGATGCCCTCGCGCTGCACGGTCTTGGACTTGACGCGCGCATACGGGATCTGTGCGACCATTGCCTTGATCTGCTTTGAAGCACGTTCTTCATAGTGCAGGATCAAGAGGTACGGCAGGGACGCCTTCTTCTTGGACGAAGCGAGCAGCAGCATGAACACGCCGATCAGGATCGCGCCGACGATTGCCGCAAGATAGAAGCCCGCGCCGAGCACGATGCCCTCTGCAATCGCCCAGAACATGAACACGGTGTCGATCGGATCCTTGATCGCGGTACGGAAACGCACGATGGACAGTGCGCCGACCATACCGAGGGACAGCTTGACGTTGTTCGACATGATCAAAATGACCATTGTGGAAACCATCGTCAGCATGACAAGGCTCATGTTATAGGTCTTGGAATAGATGACGCCGGAGAACGTCAGCCGGTAGATCAGATACACGAACAAACCGATGACGAACGACAGGATAACGGCGACCAGAAGCGGTACGACCTGGTTGGTAGAGAAGTTGAAGACTTCACTGATGGTGCTTGAAAAATCCATACTATCCTCCAAATGTTTTTCTTTCTTATAATATCAGCAGTCGTATTGTCTGCAAAAGAGGTACTTACTTGCCGCCGTTTTCAGCGACGCAGGCAGCTGTACAAGCGAAGCGATATACGGGTCGAGGTAGTTGTTGAACTTGACTTCAAGCACGCACTGCCCCAAAAGCTCCGTTGCCGGATAGGTAATCGCTTTCGGATTGAACAGATCGGTGGAAAAATACCCGGTTCGGATCTCACGATCAATCGTGATACGGACATCCTCGAGCGGGAATACGAACGGCTGCCGATAGTAATCGACGAGCACCTTCGGTCGCAATCCCTCCGAACGAAGCGCGGCGTACGCCTCCTTCGCGAAGGAACTCTGCTGATACAGCAGAAACGTAAATTCCCCGGCGATCAGCGCGTTCGCCTGATTGCGGGTCAGAGACAGACTGTCCTTTTTGATGAACTGTCCGTTCTTATGCTTGCGTTCGAGTTTGATGACGCGATCGGAAAAGTTATAGATGCGGATACGCCACTTGTCGCGGTACTGCACACCGGCAACCTTCTCCTCCACCGCGGCGTCGTACGCATCGTCGAAGTAGAGGCTGCGGATATAATACCCTCCCCCGGTCTTTGCCGCATACGGATCCGGCGTCATCGCCGCACCGAGACGAATTGCGAGCAGTTCCGCATCCGCGTCGGAGATCACGTATTTCAGCTCATGCCGGTAGCCCTTGGCATTCGGCTTGACTTTCAGTTTCATGAAATCTTGCCCACCTTTCCGAACAGTCGGATCATCTCGTCGTTGCTGAGATGATAGTTCGTGTGTTTGTTGATGAAGTTCTGGCAGTAGTACAGGTACCAGTTCTGATAGTTGTCCGCATAATTCCGGATCTTGCTGACATGCGAGTTCCAGCCCTTGGTGGAAAGATTATGATACGGTCTCCAGCGAACGAGGTCGTATGTTTCCATTTCCTTGCGGATATTCTCCTGCAGCTCGGTGACCTTCGCATTGATCTTGTCCGGCGTATAAACTTCATTATAGAAGTATGCGCAGTACTTCAAAAAGAGCTTGACGAATTCATTGTTCGACAGCATCGAACGTCCGAGTACGGTTGAGAATCCCTGTCCTGCACCGTGTCCCTTCGGATCAAAGTACCGCCAGAAGAAGTCGCGGCGGAAGCCGCTGGATTTATCCGCGTCCTGGCTCGGGTTGTCGCCGTTCATTGCCCAGCAATAGTCGTATTGAATCCAGCGCCACTTATTGTCCTTTTCGCTCGAACGCCACCACTTGATGTTGCCGGTGTCGGTGTTGCCGATGATGATTTCGAACGCGCAGTACATGGCGAACTGATCGGCGTCGATTTGCGAACAAACGTAGTCATAATCGGACTGATTCGAAAGATCGCATTTATGATCTTCGCAATACTTGATCAGATCCTTATAGTCGTTGAGACCTTTGTTCGCGCTTTCATAGGCGTTGCTGCAGATAATACACTGCTCGTTGTTGCCGTTGCCCTTCAGAATGTCGATCGTGTCTTCGTCCTCAACGCCGTAGTGCTGCGCAATGTAATGCTTGCTGATCTTTTCACGCAGATTATAAACGCCCCAGTATTGTCCGTTGATGTAGACGATGCACTGCTTGAACGCCTGGTTCGCAAGGTCAACGTCGGCATCGTCCAGAAGACTCTGCACGAGCACGTCACGAATGCGGGAAAGCGCGGCGTCCTGTCCGGAAGCGCGCAGCACCAGGGACTTATAGGACGTGAACGGGCGGTTCTCGAAGAACGAAAACTCCATCGGGGAATCTCCGACACCCTTTCTTGCAATCAGCGCGATACCCTTTTGCGCGAGCTTTCTCGAAAACGCACCGAAGACGCGGATATAGAGATCCGTCTCATAGAGCACGGTATTTCCGCCTGCGTCTGTATAGGTAAACGTCGCCGGTTTTTCCCACATGCGTCCGCGCATGTTGAAGTTCGCGTACTTGCCCATCGTCTCGTTGATCTCGAGTTCGTCCGCAGCGCCTTTCCCGGTGTAGTCGTTGCCCTTGATGTACATGCCGTACTGCTTGTCCCAAAGGTTTTCCGGATCGGTCACCAGGAACACAACGGGAAGATTGGTTTTATGCGCTTCGACGGTCTCTTCGTTTCCGATGATTACGTATGTATAGGACTTGACGTCGCTCGGGTATCGGCTGTTATCCGAAGAGAACGTGCGTACGCGCAGTACGGTGTTCTCCTTGATTGCGATCGGTCCGGTTACGCGCGTGTCGGTTTCCGTCGGCGCCGTCTTTTTGACCGGGTCGTTCTCCTTGCCGCAGGAAAGCGTATACGTTGCGTAGCAGCCCTCGGGAACGGTGATGTTCACCGTCTGAATATCGGTATAGATGCCGCTGTGCGTGTCGACGGTCGGCGCTTCGCAATAGATGCCGCGGCCGTTCGTATCGTTGGGCTGACCTTCGGTCGGACGGTCGAAGAGCTTCCATGCGCCGGTCGCATCACGTCCGTAGGAGATGCAGGAGCGAACCGCCGGAACGATCACACGGTCGATCATAAGCCCCGATGCGTCATAGAGACAGAGCGTTTCCCCAGCTGCCGCAATATCGAAATTCAGTTCATATTTTCGCTGCTCCGCGGTTACGTCCTTTTCGGTCTGACCTTCGCGGGGCAGGCTGCCTTCAAGCTGCAAGACGAGATATCCTTTTGCGGCGATACTCGTTCCGTCAGGAAAAACCCATTTCCTCGGTTTTCGTTCATTGTCCGTCAGCGAATATCCGGAAAGATTCACCGGCGCGTCGGACTTGTTGTAGATCTCGATCCAGCTGCCGTAATCGGCGTTGTACGGACGTTCGCTCTTCGTCGCGCTCGACATGGCATACGTCACGTGATAGCCGTCGACCAGAATCTCGTTGAACACGATGTCGTGTACGCCCATCGGACCGTTTTCTTTTTCTTCAAAGAGCATACGGCCGTTGATGGTATTGTCGTAGCCGGGCGTCGGTCTGTCCGTGATCTCAAAGGCGCCGTACGGATCGAAGGTATTGTTCGTATAGACCTTTGCGTAGGAGCAGTTCTTCGGCTGTGAACCGAAGTCGATGAGATCGACGATCAAATCGTTCTTCGTGAGGAACAGCAGCGTTTCGCTCCCCTGTGAGGACAGGCCGAAGTCGATGCAGTAATAGCCCGGAACCGGCACGGACGTGTGGTACAGGACAAGATAGGAGTACGCTTCGATCTTCGCTCCCTGCGGGAACGTAAACTTCTTGGGTTTTGTAATATCGTCGCTCAGGCTGAAGCCGGAGAGATCAAACGCCGTGCTGCCGGAATTGTACAGTTCGATCCAGTCGCAGTATGTTCCGTCGGGCGCTTTATGCGCGCTCCCGTTCGACGCCATGAACTCGGTCACTCGGACCGGGCAGTCCGTCGTTTCCGCAATGCCGGTTTCCGAATCCGCCTGACGGGAAGCCTGGAACGCATTCCAGCCTTCTTCCGTGTTCGGGAAGCCGGGCGTCGGTTTCATGAGTTTCCACCCGTCGTCATTCGTATAGGAATACGAGTTGCCTTCGGCGGAAAGAACCTCGGTTGCCGTGCCGTCACCGATGCCGTACGCATTTGCGCTGCCCTTCTGTCCCGAATAAAAGTTGCCGAGGTCGACCGTGACGATCGCGTTGCCCGCGGGATCCACGAAGCGCAGGACGTCCTTTTTGGACAGCGCAAAGCTCGCAACGATGATTCTGTTCTCGTTGCCCTTGTCGTCCCTGATCGTCAGATAGCCGTTGCCGTCGGTCGGGTCGTCCTTCATGCACCAGACAACCAGATATCCGTGCGACTTGATGATCGTCTCCGGCGGGAACTGCCAGATCGAGATCTCGTCGTCGGTCAGTCCGTAGCCGAACAGGTCGATATCGCGATCGCTCTTATTGTACAGCTCTACATAGTCGCTGTAGGTGCCGAGCGGATCACGCACGGTCTGTTTGTTGCTCGTCAGGATTTCGCTCACGATAACATCGGACCGCGTCTGCGCGCCGGGTGTTGTCTCCGATGCACAGCTCTTCGCGCCGCAGCCGATCGCTGCCGAAATCGCGATGATGATCGCAAGCAGGATCACCAGCGCAACGGCAAGAATCGTTCTTTTTTGTTTTTGCTTATTGTTCATATCATATCCTCATATGCCCATACATTCTGCAACAGATTTATCATAGCACATTTTCCGCCATCCGCAAGCCGGAAAGCGATTTGTTCACAAAAACCATACAGAAATGTTGCCTATCGACAATCGTGCATGCGCTTCAAAAGCGTCTCGCGCCGGTTTTCCTCCGGATGCGCCGCGCAGCGAAGCAGCAGCCTGTGTTTGATCCGTCCGACGTCGCTGCCGGGCGGAAGTCCGAGCTCGCGCATGATGTCTGCGCCGGAAATCTTCAGCTCGTTTTCCGAGAACGGCGCGTTCGCCTCCAGCATTTCCCCATAGATCCGGCGGAACCGTTCGGCGCGATACGATGTGTCATACCCGCTGCCGCGAATGTCCGCTTCGCGGATCATGATGAAATCCTCCGTCCGCTCTCTGCCGAATTCCGCAAAACGTTTTTTCACCGTCGTATCCGACGCCTGTTCCGTCAGATCGAACATGTGAATCCGGATCGTCCCTGCGACCCGTTCGACAACCTCCTTCGGATAGCGAAGCCGCGTGAGCGCGTCACGCGCGATTTCGGTTCCGTATACGTCGTGCGCATAGAAGTTTCCGTCGCGCCGCAGCGATTCCGGTTTTCCGACGTCATGCAGAAGCCCGATGAGCCTTGCCGTCCGATTGCACGGTGTCTGCTCGCAGGTGCGGAAAAGATGCGTCAGAACATCGTATTTGTGATAATCCCTTCGCTGTTCCAACCCGTCGCAGCAGACAAGCTCCGGCAAAAGAAACGGCAGCGCGCCGACGTTCCGCAGCAGAACGAGCGCGTCGTACACACGTTCGCAGGTCAGAATCCGGTCGAGTTCCTGCCGCTTGCGCTCCCACACAATGTCCCGCAGCAGCGGTGCGTTCGCCTTTGCCGCGTCCCACGTCTTCGGATCGATCGAGAATCCGAGCGAAGCCGCAAACCGGACAAGCCGCAGAATCCGCAGTCCGTCGTCCCTGAGGATCACGTTCGGATCCTGTGTCGTCGTTCTGAGCACACGCTGTTTCAGATCCTCTGTTCCGCCGGTCGGATCGACGAGCGTTCCGTCCGAAACGGATTCATAGAGCGCATTGACCGAGAAATCGCGGCGAAACGCGTCCGTCTCCGGCGCGTCCGAAAAGCGAACCGCATCGGGTTTGTGCGCGCCGCCCGTTCCGTACGATTCGGTGCGGAAGGTCGTGTGCTCATACTCCGTGCCGTCAACGGTCAGAAGCACCGTGCCGAGCGTTTTCTGAACAATCCGCGCCGCGATCCCGAACGCCCCTGCCCGTTCGATCAGCTCTTCCGGTCTCAGCCGGCTTGCAAGGTCGACGTCGTGCACCGGACGGTTCAGGTATGCGTCGCGTACGCAGCCGCCGACCGCATAGAGCGTCACGCCCTCTTTTTTGAGGACATGCGCAAATTCGATGAGCGCGGTCGGCAGCTTCAGCATGGTTTTATGCGTCTCCTTCGGGTGTTTCGGAAACCGCTTCCGAAGAGATCGGCATTTCTTCGCCTTCTTCCGGAAGGATCTCCTGGTGCGGCAGCAGCGCGACGCTTGCGATCTTCGTGTCGCCGTCAAGCGACATCAGCCGTACGCCCTGCGTATTTCTGCCGATGATCGAGATCTGATCGACCGGCATGCGCATGATGACGCCGTCGTCGCGCACGAGCAGCAGGTCTTCGTCCTCGGTCGTCATTCTGAGGCAGGCAAGCCCGCCGGTCTTGTCGGTCGCTTTCATGGCGAGGATGCCCTTGCCGCCGCGGCCCTGTACGCCGAACTGGCTTTCCTCGGTGCGTTTGCCGAGACCCTTTTCGGTGACGGTCAGCACGAGTCCGCCGGGCTTCACAAGAATCATATCCATGACGATATCGCCGTCGTCCAGCTTGATCGAGCGTACGCCCATGCCGCCTCTGCCGGTAGCGCGGACGTCGCTTTCACGGAAGCGGATGCACTTGCCGTTGCGCGACGCGATGATGAATTCGTCGCTGCCGCTGCTCATCTCAACGGAAATCAGCTCGTCGCCTTCACGAACGGTCTGGAGCACAAGTCCGCCTTTGCGAATATTCATGCATTCGGAAATCCGCGTCTTCTTGATGAGACCGTCGCGCGTTGCGGTGACGAGATACCCCGTCTCTTCGACTTCGCGCGGCACAATGAACATCGCCGTGACCTTCTCGCCGGTCTTCAGCTGCAAAAGGTTCACCACCGGAATGCCCTTCGATGTACGGGTCGCTTCCGGGATCGCATAGCACTTGATGCGGAATACGCGTCCCATGTTCGTGAAGAACATGATCGGCGCGTGGGTGCTCGAAACCAGTACGCGTTCGACATAATCTTCATCCTTCGTCGCCTGTCCCTTGACGCCCTTTCCGCCGCGGTTCTGCGCGCGGAAGGTCTCGGACGAGGTGCGCTTGATGTAGCCGAAATGCGTCATGGTGACCGCCATCTCTTCTTCCTGAATGATGTCGTCGAGGTCGATGTCGTCGAGCGCCTGCGTGATCTCGGTGCGCCGCGCATCGGCAAGACGCGCCTTGACGTCGAGCGCTTCCTCCTTCACGACTTCCAGCAGCTTATGTTCGTCGGAAAGGATCGTGCGTAAATATGCAACGCGCTCGCGAAGCTGCCGGTCCTCTTCGAGAAGGCGTTCGCGCTCGAGACCGGTCAGTCTCTGCAGACGCATATCGAGGATCGCCTGTGCCTGACGTTCGGAGAATCCAAACTTCGTGCACAGTCCGTCCTTTGCCGCCTGTCCGTTCGGAGAGGCTTTGATGAGCGCGATGATTTCGTCGATCACGTCGAGCGCGCGCAAAAGTCCGTCCAGGATATGCAGACGCTCTTCGGCGCGGTTCAGGTCGTAGCGCGTGCGGCGCGTCACGACGTCTTTCTGATGCTGCAGGTAGTAATACAGGATCTCTTTGAGATTCAGAATCTTCGGCTCGCCGTCGACCAGCGCGAGGTTGATGACGCCGAACGTATCCTGCAGCTGCGTGTGCTTGTAAAGGTTGTTCAGGACGACGTTCGCATTGACGTCCTTCTTGAGTTCGATGACGATGTGCGTGCCGTTGCGGTCCGTTTCGTCGCGAAGGTCCGAGATACCCTCGATGCGCTTTTCGTGCACGAGATCCGCAATGCTTTCGACCAGACGCGCTTTGTTGACCTGATACGGAATCTCAGTCACGATGATGCGGCTGCGGTTCTGCGAAAGCTGCTCGATCTCGGTCTTTGCGCGGACGATCAGCTTGCCTCTGCCGGTGCGGTACGCCTGCGCGATGCCGGACCTTCCGAGAATCGTTGCACCGGTCGGAAAATCCGGACCGGGGATATAGCTCATCAGTTCATCGACCGTGATCTCCGGATTGTCGATCAGCGCGACGAGTCCGTCGATCGTTTCGCCGAGGTTGTGCGGAGGCATGTTCGTCGCCATACCGACCGCGATGCCGTTGGAGCCGTTCACGAGCAGATTCGGAAACCTTGCGGGAAGCACCACGGGTTCCTGCTGCGTGCCGTCGAAGTTCGGCGTGAAATCGACCGTGTCCTTGTCGATGTCGCGCATCATTTCCATCGCCATCTTACTTAGACGCGCTTCGGTGTAACGCATTGCCGCCGCGCCGTCGCCGTCGGCGGAACCGAAGTTGCCCTGCCCTTCGACGAGCGGATAGCGGGTGTTAAAGTCCTGCGCAAGGCGCACCATCGCGTCGTATACGGAGCTGTCGCCGTGCGGATGATATTTACCCATGCAGTCGCCGACGATACGCGCGCTCTTACGCGTGGGCTTGTCGGGCGTGACGCCGAGCTC
>CAMORL010000062.1 GCA_946623765.1 uncultured Clostridia bacterium | reverse complement strand
AGATGACCGCGGTCAAGGACAAGCTGATCGCGTTCAACAAGTCCGTCAACTGGATCCCGGAGACGATCGGCGAGGGCAGAATGGGCAACTTCCTCGAGAACGTCATCGACTGGGGCATTTCCCGCGAGCGTTACTGGGGCACGCCGCTGCCCGTTTGGATGTGCGAATGCGGTCACGTCCACGTCATCGGCAGCCGTGCGGAGCTGAAGGCGATGAGCCGCAACTGCCCCGAAAACATCGAGCTGCACAAGCCCTACATCGACCAGGTCGAAGTCGTGTGTCCGGAATGCGGAAAGATCATGAAGCGCGAACCGGTCGTGATCGACTGCTGGTTCGATTCCGGTTCCATGCCGTTTGCGCAGTGGCACTATCCCTTTGAAAACAAAGAGGAGTTCGAGCGCCGCTATCCCGCCGCGTTCATCTCCGAGGCAGTCGATCAGACGCGCGGCTGGTTCTATACGCTGATGGCGGTCGCAACCTGTCTCTTCGACAAGGCGCCGTTCGAAAACTGCCTCGTGCTGGGTCTTGTCTGCGACAAGGACGGCAAGAAGATGTCCAAGCACATCGGAAACGTCATCGCGCCTGCGGACGTGCTCGACAAGCAGGGCGCGGACGCGGTTCGCTGGTATTTCTACACGGCGAGCGCGCCGTGGCTCCCGTCGCGCTTCTCGGGCGACGCGGTCAGCGAGTATCAGCGCAAGTTCATGTCCACGATCTGGAACACCTATGCGTTCTACGTGCTGTATGCCGACATCGACAGGTTCGATCCCACGAAGCATACCCTGAAGCGCGAGAACCTTTCTCTCATGGACCGGTGGATTCTCTCAAGGCTGCAGACGCTCACCAAGACGGTCGATTCGAACCTCGAAGCGTTCCGCATCACCGAGGCGGGCAGAGCGCTGATCGACTTTGCGGACGAGCTTAGTAACTGGTACGTACGCCGCTGCCGCGACCGTTACTGGGGCGCGGAGATGACGGACGACAAGGAAGCCGCCTACATGACGCTCTATACCGTTCTCAGAACAGTCACGCTGTTGACCGCGCCGTTCTGCCCGTTCATGACGGAAGCGATCTATCAGAACATCGTGCGCTCGGTCGACGAAACCGCGCCGATCTCCGTGCATCTTAACGATTACCCCGCGGCGGACGAATCGTTTGTCGACGCCGAACTCGAAGATGAGATGGCAAAGATTCTGAACATCGTCACGGTCGGCAGAAGCGCAAGAAGCAGCGCCGGACAGAAAACGCGTCAGCCGCTTTCGAAGATGTACGTGCAGGGAAGCGCGCTGTCCGAGCGTGCGGCGGAGATCGTCACGGAAGAGCTGAACGTCAAGGAAATCGAATTCATCGACAACGCGGACGCGCTGATGAGCTATAAGGTGAAGCCGCAGCTTCGCACCCTCGGACCGCGTTACGGAAAACTCCTCGGAAAGATTTCCGCGCATCTTGCGGAAAACGGCGATGCAATCGTTCGTGCGCACCACGCGGGCGGGGATTACACGTTCGAGATCGACGGCACGGAGGTCGTGCTCTCGAAGGACGACGTGCTGGTTTCGACACAGCAGAAGGAAGGACTCGTGAGTGAACAGGGCAGCGGCGTGACCGTCGTGCTCGACACGAACCTGACGCCCGCGCTCAAAGAAGAGGGTCTCATGCGCGAGCTGGTTTCGAAGCTGCAGACCATGCGCAAGGAAGCGGGCTTCGAGGTTGCGGATCATATCCGGATCGGCTATAAAAACGGCGGCGAAGCGGCAAGCGTGCTCTTAAAGTATGCCGAAAACGTTATGGCGGACACCCTTGCGGAGCACATCGAAGAGGGCGTGTTCGGTTATACAAAGGACTGGGATCTGAACGGAAACGCAATCACGCTTTCCGTGGAGCGGATCTGAAAGAACGGAAAGGAAACGGTTATGCGGGTACTGATTGTTGAAGATGAATCAAAGCTTGCGGAAACGCTCCGCGAGATGCTGAAGCAGAACCGTTTCGACAGCGATATCTGTTTGGATGGCGAGACCGGGCTTGCCTACGCAAGAAAGGGCACTTACGACCTTTTGATCCTCGACGTGATGCTGCCGAAGCTCAGCGGCTTTGCAATCGTGCAGCAGCTTCGCAAGGACGGCGACGCAACGCCGATCCTGATGCTGACGGCAAAGTCGAGCGTGGAGGATTACGTACACGGGCTCGATCTCGGCGCAGACTACTATCTTACCAAGCCGTTCGAAATGCAGGAGCTTCTGGCGTGCGTGCGCGCATTGACCAGACGCCGCGGCGAGGTCGTGATGGACACGCTTTCGTTCTGCGATCTCGTGCTGAACAAATCGACCTGCGAGCTCTCCTGCGGGGAGCGGTCGATCCGGCTCGGCAAGAAGGAATTCTCGATCATGCACATCCTGATGACAAACGCCAACGTGATTGTCGGAAAGGACGATCTTCTGAACCATGCGTGGGGCGTGAATTCCGATGCGGAAGACAACAACGTCGAGGTCTATATCTCGTTTCTGCGCAAGAAGCTGCGCTTTTTGCGTACGCGCGTGCAGATCGAAACGCTGCGCAAGTTCGGCTATAAGCTGACAGGGGAGAACGCATGATCCGCAAACAGCACAGGCGCTTCATCCGAAACTCGTTTCTTGCGGTGTGCAGCATCCTCGTGGTGAGCTTTCTGATCGTCGGAACGATGTTCGTGCGGTTCGTCGATACCAGCATCGAGAACGAGCTTCTGTCGCTGATCGGCTTCACGGGCGGCGCGGAGAACGAAAGCCGCCTGATCGAGATCGCACGGCAGCTCGGGTTTGACGGTCCGCAGGAAACGACGGTCGGCGGAACGCGGTTTCCGACCTACCTGTTTCAGATCCTGCAGGATCCGCCCGATCCGGAGACGGACGCCTTAAAGACGTCGGATCAGATCGTACAGATCCGCGGCGAACAGCGGTATCGGGACGAGAACGCATCGTGGCGCACGCTGCTCGACGCTATGCTGAAAAGCAAAAAGCGGATCGACCGGATCGAAAGCGAGGAGCTGTGCTTCATGGTCGACCGCAGCAGACCTTCGATCAGCATTGCAATCGTGGACTACAGCGGCTACAGCAGACTGCTGCGGCATCTGTGCCTTGCCGGGATCGGGATGATTCTCGGGTTTGCAGCGGCGTTCTACCTGCTGCTGCGGGTTTCGGCGGACAACCTGTTAAGACCGGCGGAGCTTGCGTGGGAGAATCAGGAGCGCTTTGTCGGCGACGCCTCGCACGAGATCAAAACGCCGCTTGCGATCATCCTGTCCACGGCGGAGCTCGGCACGAGCGGAGAGCCGGAGGAAAACGACCGGCGCTTTGCCGTGATCCGTGACGAGGCAAGACGGATCAATCTGCTGATTACGAGAATGCTGGAATCTGCGCGCATCGAAAATCAGGCGATGCGGCAGCGGATGTACCGCGTGTTTTCGGCGACCGACGCGGTGACCGAATGCGGGCTGCGCTATGAATCCCTGCTGTACGAGCAAGGCGTGACGCTGCTTTGCAGCGTAGAAAACGACCTCGCGGTTTTTGCGGACGAGAATGCTTTCAAGCAGGCAATCTGCACGCTTTTGGACAATGCGGGAAAGTATACGCCGAAAGGGAAATCGGCGGAAATATCGGCGCTGAGGAAGCGTAAGAACGTAATCGTCACGGTGCGGAGCAACGGCGTCGGTATCGGGGAAGAGGAACGGCAAAGCATCTTCAACCGGTTCTACCGCGGGGATGAAGGACGCGCGCACGTCGAGGGCAGCTACGGACTCGGACTTGCGATTGCAAAAAACCTGATAGAGTCGATGGGCGGAACGATCCGCTGCGAAAGTGACGGAGCGCTCTATACCGATTTTATCGTGACCTTTCGGTCGGCGCGAAAATCGAAAACCGGACCGTCGGGCATATGACCCAAAAACAATACGAGCAGGCAAATGCCTGCTCGATTTTGTTTCGGCGCGTTATTCGACTTGCGGCGCTGCTTTCGAAAGCGCTTCCGGTTCCTCTTCGGGTTCCGGTTCCTTCTCGGGTTCCGGTTCCTCTTCGGGTTCCGGTTTCTCTTCGGCTTCCGGTTCTTTCGGCTGTTCCACGCCCGTGCGGCTGACGGAGATCATCAGCAGCGCGATATCGAACATCAGCACGGAGAGAATGTGCAGAATCGGTTCGCTGAACAGGAGCAAATAGATGCCGAGGATCGTTTCCGAAATCAGGAACAGTCTCGCCGCAAATCTGGCCCGCACAGGCTGACCGCCGGCGCTGTAGCTCATCAGAAGAAGCACGTCCACATAGAGCGCGGCGCCCCATGCGAGCGGTCCGATCTTTCGGATAAAGCCAAGAACGATCAGCACGTCTGCGATCACCGAAACCGCCGCCCACTGGATCCACATCTTCAGCGGCATCGGCGAACGGTACAGGAACGCGAAGACCAGAAGACCGTGTGCGATCAGGAACAGAATCAGCCCCTGCAGTACATAGAGACACATCACGACGTCGGCGGCGATCAGCATGAAGATGCCCGGCAGCATCAGAAGCGTGCGCTTGGATTTCCAATGCCTGAACAGGAAGATCACGAGAAGCGCTGCGCCGAGGATCATCTTCCAGAGCATGCGCAGTCTCGTTTGGTCCGCAAAGAACCAGAATGCCAGCTCCGCTTCCAGCATGGAGATACAGAAGATGCCGAGGCAGATCCAGATGAGAATGCCGGGCTTTCTGCGGTTGCGCAGCAGAAGCAGTATCGCCCAGATGAGGACCGTGATGACGATACCGGCGAGCGCTGCGGCGATCATCAGCGTCAGACGCCAGTTGATCCCGGCGGAGCCGATTCCGATGAACTCCGCAAGGTCCGACGCTTCATAGACGGCGGGGACGAAGGTGTCCGGCATCCGGTATTCGCCGGATTCCGACCGGTATGCCGTACCGGTGCTGCCGCGGCTGACACGGACCGGATCGGACGTCAAACCGTAGAAGCGCGCTCCCGCGTGTACGGAGCAATCCGCAATCTGCACTTCGACGGTCCCGTTCTTCACGGCTTCCCATTTCACGACGAAATCGTCGTCGTGCGGAACGGCAATCACGCTCGTTTTGCCGACCCGCTCCATATAATAGGTACGCGTGAGCGTGTCGAGGACTGCGGCGTCGCCGGAAAGCATGCTCTCAAGATACGCGTTCGGACGCAGCTCGCCCTTGTCGGTCAGCGTGATCGTAAATTCCGGCTCGGAGGGCTTGGTCAAAAAGACGTTGACAGGACCGCGGACGAGGACGTAGGAAAAGGTATCGTCGTCCTCGAAGACGCCGTTTCGGATCAGATCGATGTTCGCAAGATACGCGTCCTCGCAATGCTCGTTAAAGAGACGCCGCACAAGACTGCCGGTATTCTGATTCGCATTGCTGAACTCGGTTCTGGTCAGCACGTTGCCGAACACACGGAAAACATAGTTTACGAGCGTGTCCACATTGATGCGTCCGAGAATGCCGGAATCGCGCTCCGCAAGGAGCAGACTCCGTACGGTGGAAAGCAGATTGGATGCGTTCTTGTTCTGCATGATGCCGACGACCGCGGGCTGCAGGGTTTCGTTGTACTGCTCGCGGTTCTCCGCCACATTCATGATCATGGACAGCAGCAGACGCATGCGGAGGTTCAGCGCGGGGCTGTAGTTCGCCTCGATGCCGAACGTGTCCCGCGCAATTTTCGCACGGTTTTCGGTGAAGGACTCGCCGACGGAGGAGAACTCCGTCACCGGAATGAACCGATCGGTTCCGAACCTGCCGAAGTACCAGTCGTACGGCATAACCTGCGGCACGACGTCCATCGGGTTGATGATGTTGAAGATGTTTTCATACCCGCTTTCCGGAGGGTTCAGAACCGCCGCGGGCGTCGCAAAGGTATAGGCGTAGACGTTTTCTTTCGGGAACACGCCGTCACGCACAAGCAGACCCGCGGTGACGTTGGACACCGCCGCCGCGCGCGAAAAGCCGGAGATCCAGATCTTGACGTCGCCTTTGATGCCGTTGGTCAGGATATAGCCCGCAAGACGGTCGATGACAAGCTGGGATGCGGAGAGAAATCCCTCGTGGATCTCGCCGCTGCCGGGGGTCATGTTGGACTGCCATTCGTTTCCGTAGCCGCCGCCGCATACGCCGATCGCGATCAGCGTGAAGGGCTCTTCGCCCTCCTGCTCCATAACCCTTGAACCCATCGCCATGGAGATCGTATACATGCTCGTCTCCTTGGAATAGTCGTCCTTGCGGATGTTCGAGAAGCCGGCGTCCGTCAGATATTTTTCAAGATGCAGAGAAGGATCGAAGTCCGCCGCCTGCTCTTCGGAGGGGATTATCGCGCGGTTTGCGGAGAGCGCCATCGCAAGCGACATCACGGCAAGATTGCCGTCATACTGCGTTGCAGGCCGAAAGAAGGGGTAATCCATAAACCAAACGCCGTACTGATACGCCTCCCTGTTCGAGCGCAGATTGATCCCCGCGGTGACTTCCCGGACGGGAAAGCCGTTTACGGAGACGGGAGTTCCGCTTTCGTCGCGTTCGACGATCGCGTCTTCGCCGAACAGTTCGGCGTCGTCGGGAGACGGTTCGCCTTCCTCCGCAAAAGCGGCGGGAAGCAGAGAAACGGTCAGAACCAGAATCAGCAGCAGGGCTAAAATACGCTTGTTCATGAGAATGCTCCTTTGTTTTTCGAAAGGGTCAGTCGACAAGCTCGCCGCGGATCTTCACGCGGCCGCCGTCGGGGCAGGATGATTCAAAAAAGAAAACGCGCTCGTCGCCGTGATCGAGCTTTGCGCCGTTCAGAAGCGCAAAGACCTGCGGATAAATGACGCTCCAAAGCTCGTGACAGAGCGGGGGACAGGTTTGTCCGACAAGGAATACGTCGCCCGCCGCGCATAAGTCCTCGCGGCAGCGGCTTTCGAGAACAGTCAGCCTGACGTTCATCGGGTTCGCTCCTTTCAATGCGCGGAAGAACAGATCCGGCTCGTGTACACGGAATGCCCGGCGGAGGCAGACCGCCGCTCCTTTCGGGCCGGCGACGACGAAGGAAGGCTGCGGGCTTGCACTTTTCCGTCGCTTCCGCTTTTTCAATCAATCAAAGTATACCAAAATCGACATTTTCTGTCAATTTATGCGAACCGTTCGGTTTGGCAATTTTCCGGTTGACAAAATGAGCGATTGTGGTATAATGTGCCTGTCTTTGAGGCGAATTCGGAAGCAGTAGCGTTTATCGGCTCCGGAAAGCGAGCGGCGGAGGGTGAAAGCGCCGCACGGGGTACAGCGTGAAGACCGCCGGAGGATCAAAGCGGGCTCGCCCGTTACAGCGAAGAAGAGCACCAAATAGGGTGGAACCACGCAAAATACAGCGTCCCTTGTATCGGGACGCTTTTTTATTTTGAATCAAACAGGAGGTATGGATATGATTATCACGTTTCCCGACGGATCCAAGCGGGAATTTGAAAACGGCATGAGCGCGCTGGATATTGCAGGCGCGATCAGCAACGGCTTGAAGAAAGCGACCCTTTGCTGTGAGATCGACGGCGAGCGCGCGGATGCGTTCCGCCCGATTGAAAAGGACTGCGAACTGAAGCTTCTGACCTGGGAGGACGAGAACGGTCGCTGGGCATACCGCCACACCGGTTCACACATCCTTGCGCAGGCGGTAAAAAGACTCTGGCCCGAAACGAAGCTTGCCATCGGCCCCGCGATCGCGGACGGATTCTATTACGACTTCGATTCCGAGCATGCCTTCACGCCGGACGATTTCAAGGCAATCGAAAAGGAAATGGACCGCATCGTCAGCGAGAACCATAAGCTCGAACGCTTCGAACTGCCGCGCGAGGAAGCGATCGCGTTCATGCAGGAGAAGGGAGAGCCCTATAAGGTCGAGCTCATCGAGGATCTGCCCGAAGGCGAAACGATCAGTTTCTACCGTCAGGGCGAGTTTGTGGACCTTTGCGCAGGTCCGCACGTAGCTTCGACCGGCAAAGTCAAGAACATCAAGATCATGAGCCTTGCAGGCGCGTACTGGCGCGGTTCGGAAAAGAACAAGATGCTGCAGCGCATCTATGCCACCGCGTTTGCGAAGAAGGAGGACCTCGAGGCATACATCACCCGCATCGAGGAAGCAAAGAAGCGCGACCACAGAAAGCTCGGCAGAGAGCTCGGTCTGTTTATGACCGACGAGCTCGTCGGAAAGGGCATGCCGATGTTCCTTCCGAAGGGATACACGCTGTGGCGCATCCTTGAGGACTATATCCGCGAGCGCGAGATCAAGACCGGTTATCAGCACGTTCTGACGCCGTGCATCGGCACCGTGAACCTTTATAAGACCTCGGGGCATTGGGATCACTACCAGCAGAACATGTTCCCGGCGATGACCGTCGAGGACGAAACCTACGTGCTTCGTCCGATGAACTGCCCGCATCACATGCGCATCTATGCAAACTCGCAGCATTCCTACCGCAATCTGCCGGTGCGCATCGGCGAGATCGCGCACGACTTCCGCTATGAGGCGTCCGGCACGCTGAAGGGCATCGAGCGCGGACGGCACTTCTGCCAGAACGACGCGCATCTGTTCGTCACGCCGGAGCAGATCAAGGACGAATTTGCAAAGGTTGTCGATCTGATCTTTACGACCTATAAGGACTTCGGCATCACGAACTACCGCTGCGCGCTGTCTTTGAGAGATCCCGCCGACAAGGTCAAGTATCATGACGACGACGAAATGTGGAACACTGCAGAGAACGCGCTGCGCGACGTTCTGAACTCGCTCGGACTCGAATACACCGAGGAGATCGGCGAAGCGGCGTTCTACGGTCCGAAGCTCGACGTTTACGTGACCCCGGCGGTCGGCGCGGAGTACACGCTTTCGACCTGTCAGCTCGACTTCTGTCTGCCGGCACGGTTCAACCTGACCTACATCGACAAGGACGGCAAGGAGCGCACGCCGGTCGTTCTGCACCGCGCGATCCTCGGATCGCTGGACCGCTTCATGGCGTACCTGATCGAGGAGACGATGGGCGCGTTCCCGACGTGGCTCGCACCCGTGCAGGTCAAGATCATGAC
>CAMORL010000061.1 GCA_946623765.1 uncultured Clostridia bacterium | reverse complement strand
TGGTTGCAGAACAGCGCGTCCTCCGGAAGTCTGTTTCCGCAGTTGCTGCAAAACATATTGATTCCTCCTGTGTTCCGCGGGCGCTGCTGCGTCCGCTGATATTGTATATTATAGGTGCATTCCGCAGCGCTGTCAATAAAAAAGCATGACGCAAAACGTCCGTTCCCGTCCCGTGTAGGGTGTTTTTTGTCCGATGACCGCCTTGTTTTTCCGGGAATCCTCAATTTCGCCGCGAAGATTTTCAATATATATGCAGCATATATGTGCAGCGTATAAGAAATTCTTTACAAACGTAAAGAATATGTTGAAACTTGTCGTAAGAAATGTTAAAATTACTCTGTAATTTTGTGCATGGCGCGAGGGGCGCCGTGCGCTGATATCAGGGGGAACTATGATACCGGAAACCTTTCAGGTCTGTTACGATAAACTCTGGAAGCTGTTATCCAGCCGAAAGATGAAAAAGAAGGATCTCCAGTCCGAGACGAACCTAAGCTCGGCCGTGATCGCGAAGCTCGGCAAGGGGATGCCCGTGCATCTCAACACGCTTCTGAAGATCTGCAGCGTGCTGCACTGCACGCTCGACGACATCGTGGACGTTTCCGCCACGATCCCGGAACGCATCTGAGGAGGACGTATGCAGGCAATGACTTTGAACGGCGCGCTGTACGCCGGCATGCTTTCAAGCGGGGCGGACCATCTCGGCTGCTATCGCAAGGCTGTCAACGATCTCAACGTTTTCCCCATCCCGGACGGCGACACCGGCGACAATATGCTCGCAACGGTGTATTCCGGCGCAGACGCGGTCGACCGCACCGAGGACGCGGATCTGTCCGCAGTGGCAAGCCGCAGCGCGCACGGCATGCTTTTGGGCGCGCGCGGCAATTCCGGCGTCATTCTGTCCCGCATTTTCTCCGGCATCAACCGCGGCTTTGAAGGCGTTTCCGAAGCGACC
Organism: uncultured Clostridia bacterium; assembly: GCA_946623765.1. The sequence continues at coordinate 8,174 of CAMORL010000061.1, read as the reverse complement.
CTTTCCGATATCGCGCATGCGATGAAATGCGGCGTGGAGGAAGCTTACCGTGCGGTTCCCGTTCCGGTTGAAGGCACGATCCTGACTGTTTTTTCCGACGGCGTACGCTTTGCAAACGAACGCATCACCGAAGAATCCACGCTCAAAACCTATTTCAACGACCTGCTCGGCGAGATGCAGCGTTCTCTCGAACGGACGCCGGAGCTTTTGCCGGTGCTGCGCGAGGCGGGCGTGGTCGATTCCGGCGGCGCGGGGCTCATCTATATCTTTGAGGGCATGCGCAGATCGCTGAACGGCGAGACCGTCGAGCGCGCACAAACGCACGCCGAAGCGAAGAAGGTCGACCTCGACGCCTTCGATGCGGACAGCGTCCTTACCTACGGCTACTGCACCGAGTTTTTGCTGCGGCTGCAGAACGCGAAAGGCGATCCGGAATCGTTCGATCTCCCCGGCTTTATCGGGTATCTCAACAGCGTCGGCAATTCCGTCGTCGCGTTCCGCGAGGGGTCGATCCTGAAGGTCCACGTGCACACGATGCGTCCCGGCGATATTCTGAACCGCTGCCAGCGCTACGGCGAGTTTCTGACGCTCAAGGTTGAAAACATGTCGCTCCAGCACAACGAGACGGAACTCCCCGAGGTTTCCGTCACGGTGCCGAAGCCGCGTAAAAAGGCAGGCATCGTCGCGGTTGCGGCGGGCGACGGGCTGAAAGCAACGTTTTCGGAACTCGGCGCGGATGCCGTGATCGACGGCGGACAGAGCATGAACCCGAGCACCGCCGATTTCATCGACGCTTTTGACCGCACAAACGCCGATACGATCTATGTGTTCCCGAACAACGGCAACGTCATCATGACCGCAAAGCAGGCAAAAGACCTCTACCCCGCCTCCGACATCCGCGTGCTCAAAACGCGCTCGGTCGGCGAAGGCTATGCCGCGATCTCGATGATGGACACGAACGCCGGCGAACCGGACGAGATCGTCGCCGAGCTCGAAGAGGTCATCGCCTCCGTCACGACCGGCTTCGTTTCCCGCGCAAGCCGCAACGCCGAGAAGGACGGCGTGCATGTTCACGAGGGCGATTTCATCGGATTCATCGGCGACACGATCTATGTGAACGACAGCGGCGCAATCGACACGGCGCTTGCGCTTTCCCGCTCCATGCACGCGGAAAACTGCGGCGTGCTGCTGCTGCTCGTAGGGCAGGACGCAAGCGGAGACGAAGCGGACGCGCTCTTTTCCGCGCTGACTAAAATGTACCCCAGAACGGAGGTCATCCGCATCGACGGAAACCAGCCCGTTCACCAATATATCTTAGTAGGAGAATAAAAACATGCTGACACTGTTTACCGACACCGATACCGACTTTACCCCGGAAGTTGCCAAGGAATACGGCTACCGCCTGATTTCCATGCCGTACAGCATCGACGCCAAGACGTATTATCCCTATGAGGACACCGAAACGATCGATCTGCACGCGTTCTATGACGGTCTCAGAAACGGCGTGCTGCCCACCACCGGCGGCATTTCGAAGGAACGTTATCTCAACTATTTCCGTCCGGAATTCGAGCAGGGCAACGATATCTTTTATGTACACTTCTCCGCAGCGATGACGGTCACGTTCCGCGCGATGGACGAGGCGGTCGAAGAACTCCTGAAGGAGTTCCCCGAACGCAAATTCTATCACTTCGACACCAAGGGCATCACGATCGTCAGCTACAACATCACCCGTGAAATCGGCGACATGTTCAAGGCAGGCAAGAGCCCGGAAGAGGTTCTCGAATGGGCGTCCCGCGAGGTCGATCACTTTGCGCAGTATTTCTTTGCGGATGATCTGAAGTTCTTCAAGCGCAGCGGACGTGTCAAGGGCATTGCGGCGACGATGGGCACGCTCCTCGGCATTCGTCCGATCATCTGCATGGACGATGCGGGACAGATGGTCAGCATCGGCAAGGAACGCGGCAGAGCGAACGCCATGGAACGCCTCGTGAAAACCGTCGAAGAACTCGGCGACGACATCAAAGCGCACCGCGTCATCATCGGTCATACCGACGCGCCGGAGCTTGCGGCGGAACTGAAAAACATGCTTGAAGCCCGCTTCGGCAACGATCTCAACATCGAAACCGTTGTGACGAACCCGACCGCCGGATCCCACTGCGGACCGAACGGCGTCGGCGTCAGCTTCCACGCAAAGCGGCGCGCATAAGCCTCGGGAGACAGCATGGTTACCGTCAAAGAGGTTAAAACCGGGTCGGAGCAGAAAGCGTTTCTGCGCTTTCCGCTCGATCTGTACCGGAACAATCCGTACTTCGTTCCCCCGCTCTACGGAGACGAGAAGAAGATTTTCTCGAAGAACTTCATCTATCGCGACACCTGCGAAACCGGTCACTGGCTCGCATACCGCGACGGCAAAGTCGTCGGGCGCATCATGGCGATCATTCAAAGGGCGTCGAACGAGAAGAATCACGAAAAGCGCGTGCGCTTCGACCGCTTTGACGCGATCGACGATCCGGAGGTCGCAAACGCGCTGTTCGGCGCTGTCGAACAGTTTGCCCGCGATCACGGCATGAACGCGGTCTGCGGACCGCTCGGCTTTTCCGATCTTGAGCGCGAAGGGCTGCTTGTGGAAGGCTTCGATCAGCTTGCCACCTTTGAAGAGCAGTACAACGCCGAATACTACGGAGCCCTCATCGAAGGCTGCGGCTATGCAAAAGAGGTCGATTGGGTCGAATCGAAGCTCTTTGCACCCGCGCCGGAGACCGCCGCAAAGCTCAAAAAGCTGTCGGAGCAGGTCCTGAAAAAATACAACCTGCGCATCGGCGAAGCAAAGAACGTCAACGACTTCATCCGTCGCTATCAGAACGGGCTTTTTGACCTTCTCGACGTTGCGTACGAGGGGCTTTACGGCACGGTGCCGTTCACGCCCGGCATGAAACAGATGATGATCGACAACTTCCGCCTCATCATCGACCTGGAACACGTCGTATGCATTCTGAACGAGCAGGATAAGGTCGTGTGCTTCGGCGTGAGCTTCCCGTCGATTGCAAAGGCGGTGCAGAAGAGCCGCGGACACCTGACTCCCGCCGCGCTTATCCGGCTTCTCCGCGCGATCAAACATCCCAAGATCATCGACCTCGGGCTGATCGCGGTTGCGCCGGAATACGTGAACACCGGCATTCCCGCAGTCATCGCCGCCGCGCTTTGCGATATGCTTTCCAACGGCACGACCGAATACGCGGAAACGAATCTGAACCTGGAGGACAACCTGCAGATCCGCAACCTCTGGAAGCGCTTCAATGCGGTCCAGCACAAGCGCCGCAGAGCATATCTGAAATCGCTCGATTGAGCGCAATAAACAGATATCATGTGAAAGGGACGTCGAAATCGGCGTCCCTTTGCGTATCATATGCCGGCAGCGGTTTCGACCGCTCGAGCCGGCAATTCTCAAACCCGGCGGCGCACGCGACGCATTTGACGCCTTTTCGGATCGCCAAACGCAAGCGCAGAGCTTTTCAGACAATAAAAAACGGTCTGTCGAAATGACTTTCGACAGACCGGAACGTCAGCTCAATTCGCTCTTGCCCATGCAGAGTTCGTAATATTTCCCGCGCTCCTTCAAAAGCTCGTCGTGGCTGCCGCGCTCAATGATGCGCCCGTTTTCGAGGACCATGATGCAGTCGGAATTGCGGACCGTGGAAAGCCGGTGCGCGATCACGAACACGGTGCGTCCTTTCATCAGCGCATCCATGCCGCGCTCGATGTGCTTTTCGGTGCGGGTGTCGATGGAGCTCGTCGCTTCGTCGAGGATCAATACCGGCGGATCACTGACCGCGGCGCGCGCGATCGCAAGAAGCTGCCGCTGTCCCTGTGAAAGATTTGCGCCGTCCGCGACCAACTGCGTATTGTATCCCTCCGGCAGATGGGTGATGAAGAAATCCGCGTTTGCGATCTTCGCCGCCTCGATACATTCTTCGTCGGTCGCGTCGAGCCGCCCGTAGCGGATGTTTTCCATGACCGTGCCGGAAAAGAGATGCGTATCCTGCAAAACCATCCCGAGCGAAGAGCGCAGCGCGTTCTTTTTGATCTCGCGGATCGGAATCCCGTCATAGGTGATCGTGCCGTCCGCGATGTCGTAGAAGCGGTTGATCAGGTTCGTGATCGTCGTCTTCCCCGCGCCGGTGGAACCGACGAACGCGATCTTCTGCCCCGGATGCGCATACAGCGTCACATCCGAAAGCACCTGTTTTTTGCCGTCGTAACTGAAGTCAACGTCCTTGAAGTCGACCTCGCCGCGCATCGGAATCAATTCGTTTTCACGCTTCCATGCCCAATGCCCGGTACGGCGTGACGTTTCGGTCAGCTTGCCGTTCTTCTCCTCCACGCGCACCAGCGTGACCGTGCCTTCGTCGACCTCGGCGGGCATGTCGATCAGCGCAAAGATGCGCTCCGCGCCTGCGAGCGCCAGAAGAATCGAGTTGAACTGCTGCGAAATCTGGCTGATGCGGTTGCTGACCTGCCGGACAAACTGCAGAGATGCGATCAGCGCGCTGCCTTCGACCAGGAACGCCTGATGCTCGGCAAACCACGTGTTTGCAAGCAGAAAGTCCTCCCCCGGAACCGGCGCCGCGAGCAGAACGCCGACGGTGCAGGTGATGGCATAAAAGATATGGGAGATGTTGTTCATCAGCGGACCGACGATGCTTGCGTAGGTGTTTGCGTCCGTGGCGACCTTGCAGAGCTCGTCGTTGTGTTTCTTGAAGCCCGCCTTCGCCTTTTCCTCGTGGGTAAAGACCTTGACGACCTTCTGCCCTTCCATCATTTCTTCGATGTAGCCGTTGACGGCAGCCAGCTCATGCTGCTGCTTTTTGAAGTTCCGACGGCTCTTGCGGGTGACGCCGCGCATGACGTAGAAGACGCATACGCCCATGCAGATCATGATAAACACGACCGGGATGGACAGGGACGCCATCAGCCCGAACACGAAGACCAGCGAAGAGATCGAGATCAGCATCTGCGTGATCGAATGATGCAGCAGCTCGTTGACCGCCTCGGTATCGTTGGTATAGTAGCTCATCAGCTCGCCGTGCGTCCGTCCGTCGAAGAACGAGATCGGCAGCGACTGCATCTTCTCAAACATCTCCTTGCGCAGGGCGCACATGACGCGCGCGGAGCAGGAAAGCATCAGACGGTTCAGCAGGAAGTTGGTGACGACGGCGATCGCATACAGGATCGCCATGCCGATCAAAAGCGCGGCATACTTAGCCATGTCTGCGCCGATGCCGGCTTCGAGCACTTTGACGAGTTCTTTCGTCATCAGCACCGCGTAGTTGGATGCGGCGGAATACGCAAGGATCGAGATGATCGAAACGATCAGAATCCCGGTGCAGTTTTTGAAATAACGGAACAGGCGCAGGAGGGTTTTCATCGGCTTTTCGGCGCGCTTCCCGCCCATCTTGCTGTTGAAGGAACTTCCTCTCGGCGGCATTATGCGTTCGCCTCCTCTCTGACCTGCGATTCATAGACCTCGCGATAGATCTCGCTGCGCGCAAGCAGCTCGGCATGTCTGCCGACGTCGGAGATTCTGCCGTGCTCCATAACGATGATCTGATCCGCATTCATAACGGACGTGATGCGCTGTGCGATGACGATCTTCGTCATATCGGTGAGCTTGGAAAGCCCCTCGCGGATCCTTGCTTCGGTCGCGGTGTCGACCGCGCTCGTCGAGTCGTCGAGGATCAGAATCTTCGGCTTTTTCAACAGCGCTCTTGCAATGCAGAGACGCTGCTTCTGTCCGCCGGACACGTTGCAGCCGCCCTGTCCGAGATCGGTGTCGTACCCGTCCGGGAATGCGGAAACAAACCCGTCGGCGCACGCGATCGTGCACGCCTCGCGGATCTGTTCATCCGTGGCGTTCGGGTCGCCCCAACGCATGTTTTCGCGAATACTGCCCGAGAACAGCATATTCTTCTGCAGCACCATCGAAACGCCGTCGCGAAGCGCTTTGAGGCTGTACTCACGCACATCGTGCCCCGACACGCGCACAGCGCCGGAAAGCACGTCGTATAATCTCGGGATCATCTGCACAAGCGTCGATTTGCCCTCGCCCGTGCCGCCGATGACGCCGACCGTCTGCCCCGGCAGAATGTGCAGGCAAACGTCCTTGAGGTTCAGTACGTCCGGATTGCCGGAATACGAGAAATTGACATGATCGAACTCGATCTCGCCGTTCTCGACGGCCAGATCGCTTTCGGGTGATTCAATATCGATCTTTTCCTCAAATACTTCGTTGATGCGGTCGAGCGACGCGCGCATTCGCGAAAGCATAAGAGGGAACATCGAAACCATCTGCAGCGAAGCGATCACCTGCGTGGCGTATCCGATCAGCGCGCTCAGCTCGCCGATCGGCATGTTGCCATCCGGCGAAACGCTCATTTTGCCGCCGAAAAGCCACAACAGAACCGTCGCGCCCCACATGACGCCGAGCTGGATCGGGTTCGCGTACGAGAACAGCTTTTGCGCGTAAATCTGCGTCTTCATCAGATCGTCTGCGCTGTCCCGGAACTTGCTGTTTTCATATGTGCCGCGCACAAACGATTTGACCACGCGCATGCCGATCAGGTTTTCCTGCACGGCGCCGTTCATGGTATCCATCTTTTTGAACATCATCTGGAACCGCTTCCGCCCGACGAACATAAAGAGCAGCATCGGAGTCAGCACCAGCGGCAGCGCGATCACAAAGATATACGACAGCTTCACGTTGATGCGGAACGCCATGACCGCCGCAAGCACCATCATGATCGGCGCACGGAACATCATGCGCAGGAACATCTGATAGGTGTTCTGCAGGTTGTTGACGTCCGTCGTCGCACGGATGACCAGAGACGAGGTCTGAAACCGGTCGGTGTTCCTGAACGAAAACTGCAGGATCTTATCGAAAATCCGCTCGCGCAGATTCCTGGCAAAGCCCATCGACGCCACGGCAGACGTGCGTGCCGCAAGCGCGCCGCACAAAAGCGACAGCAGCGACGCAAGCACCATCAGCCCGCCGACCCACAGCACGAACTGCAGGTTGTTTGCATACGGCAGATGCGAGATGACGCCCTGCAGCTGAAACGTCTCTTTGCGATACAGCCCGCCGTCAACGAGCGCCGCCATCAGCAGCGGGATCAGAATCTCCAGCGCGACCTCGAATACGATCAGCACCGGCGTCATGACCGACGGCGTCACGAAGCCCTTTACGCACGGCTTCAGGTGTTTGATGCCCGGTCCTTTTTTCTTTTCTTTTTCCATCGGAAACAATACAATCCCCTATAAATTGATAGTTTATTTATATCATAAAGCGAGTCGCTCCGCAAGCAATTCCCGCCCGATTTTGCCGTGATTTCACAAATGTTGCGAACCGGTTCCGCTTCTGCTATACTATGCGTATGGAACAGCAAAGAAACCGCATTGTCGCAGTAGACGTGGAAACCCCGAACGGACGCGACGCCGCAATCTGTCAGATCGGCATCGTCGTTTCCGAGTACGGCGACATCATCAAAACCGAATCCCATCTCGTCGATCCGGAGGTCCCGTTCGATCCGATGAACATTGCAATCCACGGCATCACGCCCATGGACGTAAAAAACGCGCCGAATTTTCCGACGCTGTGGCCTAAGATCGCGGAATACTTCACCGGCTCCGTCGTCGTCGCGCACAACGCGCCGTTCGACCTCGGCATGCTCACGGGAACGCTCGAACGCTACGGCATTCCCGTGCCGGAGATTACCTACTGCTGCACGGTGCAGATGGCGCGGCGGCGCTTTGCCCGCGAGACCTACGGCTCGTATCGGCTCGACACGCTTTGCGCGGCGTTTGACATCCCGCTTACGGATCACCACGACGCGCTGTGCGACGCGCTTGCCTGCTACCGGCTGTATCGCGAGCTGCTCACGGATTTCGGCGAGGATCCGCGCGACGTGCGTCCGTACCGCAGGCGGGCGAAGCCTGCACCGAAGCCCGCGGGCAAATTCTCGACAGAATCGGAAACGGACCTGACCCTGCGCAAGCTCCGCGAACTGCTCGTTGACGTGCATCCCACGACGTTTCTGAACCCCGGCGATTCGATGGCGATCGCGCATTGGATGGACCGGCACGCCGAACTCGCCGCAGAACCGCCGTTCGACGAAATTTTT
>CAMORL010000060.1 GCA_946623765.1 uncultured Clostridia bacterium | reverse complement strand
TCCATGCTCGGCTTGTTCCAGTCGAGGCAGACCCATTCCATGCGTCCGTAACCGCGCTGCACCGCGATCGACGCGAGCTCTTTGAGAATCGCTTTGCCGTACCCTTTGCCGCGGTATTCCGGCAGCACGTAGAGATCTTCGAGATACAGCCCCGCCCTGCCGACGAACGTGGAGAAGTTATGAAAGAACAGCGCGAAGCCGACCTCCCGCCCGTTTTCGCAGGCAAAGAGCACCTCGGCGCAGTGCTTATGAAAAATCCATTCAGCCAGAAGCGCTTCGGTCGCGACGACCTCGTCCGACATCTTTTCGTATGCCGCAAGCTCCCGGATAAAAAACAGGATCTTTGCGCAGTCCTCTTCCGCCGCAAACCGGAACGTCAGCTGTTCCATCGTCATTCCTCCGTGTTCTTCAGATGTTCGAGATACGCTTCGAATTCGGGTGTTTTCGACCAGTATCGGATCCCCCAGTTTTCAAAGTTCCATTCGTCCGCATACGCGTTGCATTCGTAATCGACGTACCACAAAAGCCCGTCCCGGATCACAAAGTTCGTCGGGAAGTAGTCGATGTTCAGCCCCGCCGCCTTTGCCTTTGCCGCCATGCCGCGCACATCCTGAAGATACGGTTCTGCGCTCCCGCCGCGTCTTATGCAGTCGAACACGGTTTCGCCTTCGATATATTCCTTCACGATCCGCTCGGTCTCCGTGTCGATTGCAAGCAGCGCGGGGATGCGGATCCCCGCGTCTTTGAGCCGTGCATAATCGTGCCGTTCGGCTTCGATCTTGTTGCCGAAGGTATAGTAATCGCAGGGTTCATGGTGTATCTGTTTCAGAACGACTTCGCGTCCGTCGCGCTCGGCGAGATAGGAATACCCGCCCTTGCCGTGTCCGAGCAGGCAAACGATGCGGTACGGTTCGCCGTTGACCGTCATTGCGCATTCTCCTGCAGTTTATGCAGGTCCTCCGTCATTTTTTTCGACGCCGACAGCTGTCCGAACCAGCCCGCCAGCACCGCAGCGACGTAGATCACGAGCACGGCGCCGCAGATGAGCAGCAGCACGCCGGGGCGGCTTGAATCGATGGCGGGGCTTAAGAATGCGATCAGCAGCATCACGCCTTCGATCAGAGCGAGCTGGATCGCATGACGTACGAGCATCTGCCGGACGCTGAGCTTTTTGCGCGAGAAGGTCACGACCGTCGGCAGCGTGCACAGAAACGCGATCTCAAGCGGACTTAAAAGGTCGATGTAGCGGATGTGCAGCGAGACTCCGGGTTCCGCAATCGTTCCGATGACGCTCTGCGCCGCGAGGATCATCACACTCAGAAAGAAGAACAGCCTGACGCGTGATCCGATAAACTCCTTAACGTCCATTTCCGGTATCTCCTTTCAGCGCCTTTTTCAGCGCCGGAACATAATTGCGCGTGATGATGATCTGTTCGCCGGAACGCAGCACCGCCGAAAAGCGGCCGTTCAGCGCAGGACGGATCGCTTCGACCTTCATGAGATTCAGAAGCATCGACTTGGACACGCGCAGAAAATGCTTCTCTGCAAGCATCGATTCGAATTCGTAAATCTTCTGCCGCGTCTGATAAACCTTGTCGCGCGTGTACAGAAAAACCTTGTTGTCGACCGATTCGATGTAAAACACGTCGGCGACGGGGATCTCGTACTGCGTATCGTCGATCGAGCCGGTCAGCCGTCCCCCGCGGGACTTGACGAACGCGACGATCTCGCGGACCTCGTCGCTGACCGCATGGCAATGGATCTCCACCGTCTCCGGCTGATCCCGTTCGATACGCGTGAGTTTTGTCAGCATGGCTCAATCGGCAGCCGGAATGTTCAGCGTGCCTTTCCCCTTCAGATAATAGTCAAACCAGTTGAGAACGAGTCCGTTGACCTTGTTCATGAACGCCGCGTGGTCGATCTTCTCCGAGCCGAGCATGGAAGCCAGAAACGGCGAGAAGAGCGGCAGATCGGTGAAATCCATATGCGCGACGCCGTCGAACAAGACCTTTCTGCCGTCGCGGGCGTTTCGGATCACAAAGTCGTTGACGTTCTCATACTGCTGTTCGGATCCATCATAATCCGATTTCTTTCCAAAATCAAGCACCGGAACCGGATACGGCGCGTCATTGTACGTATAAACGCCGTTTTCAAAGCCGGTGAGATCGGAAAGCATCGTGCCGTCGAGAATGATCACCGCGCCGACGTCGCTGCGTGTTCTGCCGAGCGCTTCTGCGGTCGCGCCGCCCATGGAATGTCCGATGAGCCCGATATGGTCCGTGTCGGTTCTCGCCAGTACCGAAAGCGCTTCGTCCGCCGTTTCGGTGTGCCACGCGCTGCCGAGCGCGCCGTCCGCTTTTGCGGTCTTGATCGTGTCGATCACGAAGTTCATGTCGTCCGTGCGAAGCTGCATCCATTCACGCGTAACGGCATAAACGTCCGCCTCGGACTTGACGCCGTTTTCAATGTCGATTGCGTCGCCGATGAACTGTGCGTCGACCGGAATCAGTCTGCCGTCCGTATCCTTCGAGAAGAACGCGTGGTGCGGATGGTCGAGCGCGGCTACGACGTAGCCGTTCGACGCGAGCTCCGCATAGGTGGAATAGTTGCTCTGATAGTAGCCGAACGCGCCGTGCGAGAAAACGATGAGCGGGAAGCTGCCCTCCGCATCCGGGTAGTAGAAGTGCGCCGGAACCTCGCGGCAGGAGCCGTCGGTTTCAAACGTGTCCGTGCGGGATTCGTCGACCAGGATCGCGCTGCAGCTGCGGACTTCGTATGCGCCGGAGGTTTTAAGCCCGTTATAGTTGCGGAAGACGACCGCGGGAACGAGCGCGAACCCGAGCATAAACACGGTCAGCAGCACGCTGCCGATCACCTTTCCCGCTTTGACGCTGCCGGAAGCCTTTTTCCGCTTGATGAGCCAGATCAGCGCCGCGATCAGAAGCAGTACGCCGAGCGTGATCAGCGCGCCCGTAAAGCGCCACTTCAGAAAAGTTGCCGGAAGCAGCACGACGCCGAGCAGCAGAACGAATTCGACCGCTCTCGAAATTGCGCGGTTTCTGAGCCATTGCGCGGTTTCCCGCTGCTTTGCAAACGTCAGCGTCACGAGCGCCGCCTCCGCGAGAAGAATCAGTACGATTGCGAGGATTGTCATATCAAATACCTGCCTTTCTTTCGATGCGGCAAGTATACGGCGATGCGCCGCCTTTGACAAGAGAATCCGCGGCAAGATGCAAAAAACCGCGGTAAGATGCAAAAAAGCGAGGCGGTTTGCCTCGCTTGACGGGTTCGACGGTCAGCCGATCTTGATATACTTATTGTACACGTAGCCGGTCTTGCCCTTGAAATCGATCTTGATCCAGTTGCCGGACTTGCCCTTTACGGTGAAGGTCTCGCCGTTTGTCGCCGTACCCAAAAGCTTCGAATTCTTCGTTGCCTTTTCGCGGATGTTTACGTGCGTGTTGCACTTGATCGTGCCCGTCTTGCCTTCGATCGGTTCCTCCGGGGTCATGAGTTTGACATAGGTCTTGAACACGTAACCCGTTTTGTCGGACGTGTACTGAATCTTGACCCAGTTGCCCTCAACCGCAATCGCCTTGTAGGTCTTGCCCTTCTTCGCCGTGCCCAGAAGCTTTGAGCTGCTGGTCGCCTTTTCGCGCACGTTGACCGCGGTGTTGCAGTTCACGATCTTCGCGATCTTGTCGGAAACCGGGACCGGATCGTCCGAACCCTCGTCCGAGATCTTGATGTAGGTCTTATAGACATAGCCTTCCGTATCGGACTTATACTGAATCTTGACCCAGCTGCCCGCTTTTGCGAGCACCTTGAACGTCGCGTTCTTCTTTGCCGTGCCCAGCAGCTTGGATTTGCTCGTCGCCTCCTCGCGCACGTTGACCGCGGTGTTGCAGTTTACGATCTTTCCGACCTTGCCGGTGACCTCAACATCCTCCGGCGTGCCCTCCACGCGGATATACGTATGGAACACGTACCCGTCCTGACCGTCGAAATCGATCTTGACCCAGTTGCCGAACAGTCCCAGCACTTCAAAGGTATCGCCCTTGTCCGCCTTGCCGAGCAGTTTTGACTTGCTGCTCGCCTTTTCACGCACGTTCACACGGGTTTTGCAGTTGACGATCGTTCCCGTCTGTCCCACGCCGCGCACTTCCGTTCCGCCGATCTCCGCGACGTCCTCAAGCACCGCCGTGTCCGCAGAAACCGCAGGCACAATCGAAAGCAGCAGCATTGCCGCAAGCATCAATCCCATGAACTTTTTCATACAAGTACCTCCTTCATAAAACACCGGATGATTCTCTTCACTTAATAAGACGGATGAAACGCGGAAAAGGTTGCATCTTTTTCCGGATTTTTCCTTTTCTCGCATTGATTGTACCTCCGAGATGTGTTCTGTTTATCACAAAACTGTGAACGAGTTGTCTCAAAGTTGTAAATCATGCGGACGCGCGGTTCCGTTTGCCGCATCCCCCTCCCGTTTTTTCGGCGGCTTTCTTCCGGCGGGCGTTTTTTCGTCCGAAGCGGTCTGCGCATGCGATTTCACTTGCGTTCCCTGTCGAAAAATGATAGAATAGCGGAAAGCGGATCCATCGGATTCAGCGTTTTTTGAACTGCTTCGAGGAAAACATGGTCTTTTCAAGCACAACCTTTCTGTTCCTGTTTTTGCCTGCGCTGCTGCTGCTCTATTTCTGCAGCAGAAATCTCCGCTGGCGCAACGCGATCCTGCTGATCTTCTCCCTGTTTTTCTATGCCTGGGGCGAGCCGGTCTGGATCTTCGGCATGATTGCGATCACGCTGATCAACTATGCGCTCGCGCTGGTCATTTTCCGCAGCCGGAACAGAACGCCGCGCCGCCTGCTTCTGGCGCTTTCCGTCATCGTATCGCTGTCGCTTCTCTTCTGGTTCAAATACTCTTCGTTCCTGTTCAACTCCTTTGCGGCGCTGTTCGGGTCCGAAGCGCGTGCCGCAAGCAAGCATCTGCCGGTCGGCATTTCGTTCTATACCTTCCAGGTTCTGACCTACACGGTCGACGTCTACCGCAGAAAAGCGCGTCCGCAAAAGAATCCGCTGTACACGCTTCTCTATATCTCCTGCTTCCCGCAGCTGATCGCCGGACCGATCGTGCAGTACGCCGACGTCGCCGAGGATCTCAACGACCGCAAAACGACCGCGACCGATTTTCTGCGCGGCATGCAGCGCGTCGTGCTCGGGCTTGCGAAAAAGATTCTGCTTGCGGACGTCTGCTACCGGATGCTGCTCGATCTTCTGAAGGTCTCCGCGGGACCGGAATCGTTTTTGAGCGCGTGGCTGATGGCGCTGCTCTTCTCCATGCGGCTGTACTTCGACTTCTCCGCCTATTCGGATATCGCGATCGGGCTCGGACGCGTCTTCGGCTTCCACTATATGGAGAACTTCGACCATCCGTACATCTCGAAATCCATCGTGGAATTCTGGCGGCGCTGGCATATTTCCCTGTCCCGCTTCTTCCGCGACTATGTCTATATTCCGCTCGGCGGCAACCGCAAAGGCACGCTCCGCACGGTGCTGAACCTGACCGTCGTCTGGGTGCTGACCGGACTTTGGCACGGCGCGAACTGGAACTTCGTGCTTTGGGGCGTGTACTACCTCGTTCTGCTGCTTCTGGAACGCTTCGTTCTCAACCGGTTCCTCGAAAAGGTCCCGGCGTGGATCCGCCATATCGTCACGCTGATCCTGATCGCGGTCGGCTGGGTCATCTTTGCGTACGACGGCGTTCCGATCACGGACAAGCAGCTTACGCTGTACATGCCGGATTTCCCCGCGCTCGGATCGCATCTGCTTGCGCTCGTCGGGCTGTCGAAGAACGGCGGTCTGCATTTCCTGCCGTTTGCGGATAAAGCGTTCCTGCTGATCGCAAAGCGATATACCGTACTGCCCGTGCTGTTCATGATCTGCTGCCTGCCGCTCAAGGACTGGGCGAACCGGTTCTTCACCAAAAACGAGCGCAGGGCGTTCTGGGGCGAGCTGCTCGGCGCGGTCGTTCTTACCGCGCTGTTCGTCGTGTCGGTGATCTTCCTGATCCGGCAGTCCTCCGTCCCGAACATCTATTACAATTTCTGAGGTGCCGCCGTGAAGAAAAGAATTCCTTACATACTCGCATACTGGTGGTGCATGATCCTCTTCGCGCTCGGTCTTTTCGTGCTGATCTTCGCAAACCGGGAAGGCGGTTTTTCCGCCGCCGAAAACCGCGATCTTCAGAGCGCGCCGGCGTTTTCGCTCAAAAGCTGGTTCGGCGGCGTCTTCTCACGCGAAGCAGAAGCATATCTGACCGATCAGTTCCCGGATCGCGAATCCGTTGTCAACACCGCAAACCGCATGCTTGCCGTCTTTGACGCCACTTCCGAAGAGGAACGCATCCTCGACCAGGCGATGATCGCCGAGCTCGAGGGGATGAACGAAGGCAGCGATCCCGGATTTGAGGGAGAAACCGACGTGCTTTTGCCGGAGCAGGGCGATTCCGGCGACGTCGTACTTTTGGATACGCCCGAGCCGTCCTTTGAAACGCTTCCCGAGCCTCCGGTGTCCGAAGCGCCTTCTTTGACGCCCGCACCCGCAGCGGAACCCGACGGCATGCCGCAGGCGACGCCGGTCGATCCCGCCGTTAAGAACACCTCGACCGTGCGCAGATTCTCCCTCCGGAAATCCGACGGATCGCTTTCCACGCGCTTCCAGTTCGGTCAGGACGCGATCGAGGACACCGTGCGCTCGCTGAACGCATACAAAGCTGCTCTGCCGGAAAACGGGACCGTCGTCTTTACCTACATCCCCTATTCGCAGGACGCAAACGAATGGCTGCTGTACCCCGACAAATTCAGCGGCTGGTACAGCGACGTCGAGCCGACGCTGCAGGCGAACGTCAACGACGGGATCTATGTGTTCTCCACGGTCAACGAGCTCGAACAGCACATGCAGGACGGCGAGCTCTGCTTTTTCAAGACCGACCATCACTGGACCGGACTCGGCGCGTTCTATGTGCAGCGCATGATGATGCGCTCCTTCGGCGTGCCGAGTATTTCCTACGACGATTTCACCTACACGGTGCACGAGGACTTCACCGGTTCGATCTCCTCCTCCGTCCATGCGCTGAGCGGCTACCGCGATCTCAAGGATCGGCTCGAAGTTCCCGGCATGCTCGCGCCGGCACGCGCATATGTGTACCGCAACGTCGATCAGCTCGTCAAGGAAGTGCGGTATATGGAGCCGGAACGCGTTGTGTACGCCGCGTTTTTGGGCGGCACGCACGATCCGTTCTATGTTGCGGAAACCGGATTCCACACAGGTCACACCGCGCTTGTGATCTGCGACTCCTTCGGGCTCGCGTTCGTGCCGTACGTTGCGCCGTATTATGATCGCGTCTGCCTCGTCGACTTCCGCGACACGCACAATTTCATCAAGCAATCCGGCGGCTATAACAAGCTCAAGCCGTATTTCGAGCATTACGGGATTGAGGACGTCTATTTCATCGTCTCGCGCGGATGCGGCGTCAACAGTTCCTACATGCGCAGCATTGTTCGCAAGTACCTGGGGTGATCACATGAAGAAAAAGAAAGCTTCCTTCGGCAAACGGTTTGCACGAATCGCGGTCTTTGTTTCCACCGCGCTGATGGCGGTGCTGTTTCTCGTCGCGCTGATCCTCTATCACAACCGTGAAAAACTCCTCACCGACCGCGCAAAGCAGGCGGCGGAAAGCGGCGACTACGAAAAAGCGGTCGCGCTGCTTTCGTCCGCAGAACAGACCGAGGATTCCGCCGCTTCGCTGACGGAATACCGGTACCGTCTTGCGCTGTCCCTTTTGGAAAACGGAAAGCCCGGCGATGCGCTGACCCTGTTCTCGCAGCTCGGCGACTATCAGGACAGCCGCGAGCGCGTCACGGAATGCCGCTACCGCTCCGCACAGCTGCTCTATGACGCAGGCGAATACGACGCCGCAAAGGACGCGTTCTTCGCCCTTGCGGGGTATGCCGACGCGCTCGACCGCTACGATGCCTGCCGTTATGCAATCGCCGACAGAACCGAAGCGTCGGATCCGAACGAAGCCTTTACCCTGTTCCGCGCGCTCGGAAGCTACTCGGACGCAAAGGCGCGCGCGGAAGCGATTGCCGTGCGGGTGACCGGAGAAAGCGATCCGGCATTTGCAATCAATACGATGCTCGGCATCTCAAACGAAACGCTGGAACAGATCCGTACCCTGCAATCGTATCGCGAAACGCTGCCGCAGAATCACCTCGCTGTCGGCTTCTATCACACCGTCGGTCTCAGGAGCGACGGCACTGTAATCGCCGCGGGACGCAGCGAGGACGGGCAGTGCAATGTGTCCGCATGGACCTCGATCACGGCGATTGATTGCGGCGCGTACCACACGGTCGGTCTCAGGAGCGACGGCACCGTCGTCGCGACGGGACGGAACACAGAAGGACAATGCGACGTCGCAGACTGGACGGACGTCGCCGCGATCGTCTGCACGGATTACAACACGCTCGGGCTGAAAACGGACGGCACCGTGCTTTGTGCCGGATTCCAGCCGTATCAGACGCTGTCCGGCTGGCGCGGCGTCACGGTCCTCGGCGGCGGCAGCTATGCCGTCTGCGCGGTTACTGCGGACGGGCAGCTTTTGTCCTCACACGCCGCCATGCGCAGCGATACGGTGCTTGACTGCGTCGACATCGACGTTTCCACCGGCTACTGCATCGGACTTACGGGGGACGGAAAACTCGTCGGCGTGAACCTCACCGTGCCGAACTGGACCGATCTCGTCGGCGTCTCCGCAGGCAGCACGGGATATCTTGCCCTCACCCGGGATGCGCGCGTACTCTCCCGCTGGTTCCGCTCGCGCGATGCGCTCGACTTCTCCGATCTGTCCGGCGCCGTTGCGATTGCCGCAGGCGGTACGCACAGCGCGGTTCTTCTTTCGGACGGCAGCGTCGTCGCGCGCGGCAGCAACGCCTTCGGCGAATGCGACGTCTCGTCCTGGAACCTCGGCGCAACAAAGATCGACTGATTCAACCGCAATTGCAAAAGACACCGCTTCCGGTGTCTTCTGTTTTTTTATTTCTGAGGTGTTCAAACTGTTCCGATGCGCATCCAGGGCTTCCCCTTGATGGGAAAGCCTCGGTTTCCCATCACAGCTTTACATGGCAGGACTTTTTATCGGTTTCTTTTTATTGTTTCAGATCTATCC
>CAMORL010000059.1 GCA_946623765.1 uncultured Clostridia bacterium | reverse complement strand
CGTAGATCTCATGCGCGCGGTTGATCGCGGTGTTCTTGAGCTCGTCCTCCGCGTTTTCGATCGTCGGGGAATGCGTGCCTTCCGGGAACGGAACAAGCTCATCGCACAGGTCCGCAATCCGGTTCGGCACGTCGATCACAACCTCGTGCGCTTTCGCTTCGCCGAGGTAGGAAAACTCTTCGAGCATTTCGTGCGTCGGCTTGAAATACAGCGGCGCCTGCTGTTCGGCGTCCGCAAAACCGAGCTTGCTCATTAGGATCGCGCGGTAGATCGCGTCGGTCGGCTCCAGAAAGTGCACGTCGCCCGTCGCCGCGACGGGGCGGTTCATCTTCTCGCCGAGCGCAACGATTCTGCGGTTCAGATCCCGCAGTCCTTCATCGTCGGGAACCGTGCCTTCGCGCTTCAGAAACGCATTGTTGCCGATCGGCTGAATCTCGAAATAGTCATAGAACGAAGCAATCTGTTCGATCCGTTCCTCCGTCCCGCCGTTCAGGATCGCGCGGAACAGCTCGCCCGCCTCGCATGCGGAGCCCACGATGAGATCGCTTCTGTACAGCATCAGCAGCGATTTCGGGATCTGCGGACGCCCGTGCAGATAATCGAGGTGCGACCAGCTGATCAGCTTATACAGGTCCTTCATGCCCTTTTGCGTGCGGGCAAGCAGAATGATGTGGTTTGTCGTGCGCTTTTCTTTCGCCGCGCGCTTTAAGAACGCCTCATGCGTGTCCGGCACGATCGGGATGCGTTCGATGCCTCGTTCTTTCAGCATGTCGATGAAGCGCAGCAGAATCTCCGCGCAGGTATTTGCATCGTCGTCCGCGCGGTGATGACTGCCCATGTCGATGTCAAAATAGGCGGAGATGGTATCAAGCTTGTGGTTTTCCAGCTGATCGCGCAGCAGATAGCGCGAGAGCATCAGCGTATCGGCATAGGGCATCGGGAACGTGATGCCGAACCGATCTCCGTGATAGGTGATAAAGCCCGTGTCGAACTGCGCGTTGTGCGCAACGAGCGTGCTGCCTTCCGCAAACGCGCGGAAACGCTCAAGCACCTCGCGCGCGGTCGGCGCGCCTTCAAGCATGGACTGTCTGATTCCCGTAAGCTCGGTGATATTCTTCGGAATGACAACGCCGTCATCAATAAACGACTGGAAGCGATCGACAACCTTTCCCTCGTGCAGACGCACCGCGCCGATCTCGATGATGTCGCAGTTTTCCGCCTTCAGACCGGTCGTTTCGATATCGAAAACCGTGAAGTCGCCGTCGGTCGGGATCGATTCGCAATCGGGAATCAGATACCCCTCCACGCCGAAGATCGCTTTGACGCCGGTGCTTTTCGCCGCCTTCGCCGCCTCCGGGAACGCCTGCACCACGCCGTGGTCGGTGATTGCAAGCGCTTTGTGTCCCCATCGCTTCGCGGTACGGAACGCTTCGGTAAGATTCGTAATGCCGTCCATCGTGGACATGCGGGAGTGCAGATGCAGCTCGACGCGTTTTTCCTCCGCGTCGTCGCTGCGAAGCACACGCGGCAGAACGCCGACGGCGTCCGCGTAAACGCATCTTTCGCCGGTCTTTTTCACGATCTTTGAGACGCCTTTGATCCGAAGATCCTTGCCGCCTTTTGCAGCGTCGTTGATCCAGTGATCGAACCGTGCCGCCTGCCATTCCTCCGGAAAGCTCGCGGTGCAGTAGACCGAATCGGAAAGATCGGTCACGTTGAACTGTACACGGCAATTCGGCTTTTTGACGCGCATCGACCAGTCGTCGCGGATTTCCGAGGAAACAAGCCTGCCGACGAATACGGCGGCGGTCTCCTCCTCGCCGCTCAGTTCAAAAATCGGGAGTTCCTCCGCCCCCTCCGGAATCGGTTTGCCTAAAAGCACGCCGTTTTCGGGGATCGGCACGTCAACCTCGTTCTTTTTCTGCGGCGCGGGCTTGACGACAACGCGTTCCGGTTCGACGTCGACGTATACGAATTCCACGGCATACATCGGCAAAAGCGAACGGATCGCCGTTTCCCATGTATGCTGCGCTTCCTCCGAAACCAGTTTTTTGATCCGGTCCGCAGTCACGGTCAGCGTCTGCGTTTCGCGCGAAAGGCACACGTTTTTGATCGTGAGCCACTCTGCCTTCACGCGCGCTTCGTCGTATGCCGCCCTCAGTTCTTCCTTCATTCGCCGCCCCTTTAAGCGTCCAGAATCGCGTTTGCCTCGTCGACCAGACGCCGTAAAATCTCTTCGTATTCGCCGTGTCCGACGATCTCTCCCTTTTTGATGAGCACGCCGTTGCCGTCGCCGAATGCCACGCCGAGATCGGCTTCGCGCGCTTCACCGGGTCCGTTGACCGCACAGCCCATGACCGCGATCTTGAGATACCCTTTGTTGTGATGCACATGTTCATTCACATATGCCGCCGCTTTTTCGACGTCACAGCGCGTCCGTCCGCACGTCGGACAGGAAACGATCTCCACGTCGTCCCTGCGAAGCCCGCAGGCTCTGAGGATTTGAAGCGCCGTTTCCACTTCACGCACGGGATCGCCGGTCAGGCTGACGCGCATCGTGTCGCCGATGCCCGCAAGCAGCAGTGCGCCGAGCCCTGCCGCGGACTTGATGATCCCGGTTTCGATCGGACCCGTTTCGGTGATGCCGATGTGCAGCGGATAGTCCATCCGTGCCTGCGCCATGCGGTAGGAATGCACCGTTTCCGAAACCGTCGTGCATTTCAAAGAAATGACGATGTCCGAAAACCCGCAGTCCTCAAGGAGCTTTGCGTGCCCCATCGCGCTGCGGCACATCGCCTCCGCGGGGTTTTCGCGGTACAGCGGCAGAAACTGTTTTTCGATCGATCCGCCGTTGATGCCGATGCGGATCGGCACATGATGCGCCTTGCAGCAGTCCGCAACCATGCGTACGCGCTCCGCGCTTCCGATGTTGCCCGGATTGATGCGCAGCTTGTCCACGCCGTTTTCAACCGCCGCAATCGCAAGGCGGTAGTTGAAATGCACGTCCGCGACAAGCGGAATATGAATCCGTTCCTTGATGTCTCTGATCGCGTCCGCCGCGGCTTCGTCAAACACCGCGACGCGAATGATCTCGCAGCCCGCCTGTTCCAGACGCAGGATCTGCGCGACCGTCGCATTCACGTCGCGCGTATCCGTGTTGCACATGGACTGAACGGAGACGGGTGCGCCGCCTCCGATCTGTACGTTTCCGACCTTCACATAATCCGCCATATCAGCCTCCGAAGCAGCGCATGATATCGCTGACGGTCAGCGCGACCATCAGAAGCAGCAGCGCAATCATTCCGATCATATGCACCAGACCTTCCTTTTCGGGCGGAACGGGCTTTTTCCGGATCATCTCGAGAACGATGAAGATCAGCCGTCCGCCGTCCAAAGCCGGCAGCGGCAGAAGGTTGATGATGCCGAGGTTGACTGCGATCAGCGCCATAAACCACAGAAACGTGTTCCACATGTTTGCGGTCGATCCGCTTTCCGCCAGCACTTCGGAAACGAAATCGACTGTACCGACCGGACCGGTGACGTCGCGGCAGCTCGCCTGTCCCGAAATAATCATGCCGAGGGATTGGTAAACCGTCTTGCCGAGGGTCCAGGTCTCCGGAAACGCCAGCAGCGCCGCTTTACCGACGGTATAGCGTTCCGTTACCGAGCGATACGGCATACGCGAAAACATGATCTGCATCCGTTTGTTTCCGGTCGTCTGATCCAGCAGATTGCCGAATGTGAGCGTCTTAACCGTACCGCCCGTGACTTTGATCTCGTCCGTCGTCAGCACGCCGTCCTTTGTACTTTCCGTTTTCACCGTTGCGCCGCGCAGCACCGAGACGGTCATGCCGTCCATGCTTGCCGCCTTCAAAGCGGCGTCCAATGCTTCGGCATCGGTCAATGTGACCCCGTCCATCGAAAGAAGAATATCGCCCTTCTGCATCCCGGCTTTCTCTGCCGGACCGTTTTCCACGACCGTGTCGACAATGAGAAGCTCTTCGCTGCTCTTCTCCACGATTGCGCCCGCGCCGAGCAGCATAACGAAGCACAGCACGACGCAGGTCAGGATGTTGGTCAGCGGACCGCCGAGTACAACGAGGAACCGCTTCCATGCGGGTTTGGAACTGAAAAGACGCGGATCCTTTTCCTTGGGTTCTTCCGGTTTTTCGGGTTCTTCCCCATCCGTTTCAAACGCTTCCGGATGCTTTTTGTCATTCTCGTCGGTATTGCCGTCCTCGCCGAAAAACCGACAGGAACCGCCGATCGGCAGCGCTCGCAGCGTGAACTCCGTCTCCTTGCCCTTGATACCGAAGATCTTCGGACCGAGCCCCACGGAAAACTCCGTGATCGTGAATCCCAGCCACTTGCCCATCAGGTAGTGACCGAGCTCATGCGTGATGACAAGCAGAGACAGTCCTAAAATTGCCAGTAAAATGTACCAGATTGTCATATCGATTTCCTTACTGTTTTGTTTTCAAAAACCGGTCGACCGCGTAGCGTGCCGCTTTATCCGCCGCCGCAATCGTTTCGAGCGCGTCGACCGCGCGGTTTTCTATCGCGTTCAGCGCGTATTCGACGCTTTCCTCGATGTCCGTAAATCCGATGCGCCCCGCAAAGAAGTGTTCCGCCGCGCGCTCGTTCGCGCCGTTGAACACCGTCGGCATGATGCCGTCCGCTTTGAGCGCGTCAAACGCCATGCGGATTGCCGGAAACCGTTCCGGGTCCGCGGGATAAAACTCCAGCGGATGCGAAAGATCGAGTTTCAGCGGCTCGCAGGGGCTTTCCGTCCGCTCAGGGTACGTCAGCGCGTACTGGATCGGAAGCCGCATATCGGGCTTGCTGAGGTTCGCCATGATCGTTCCGTCAATGTATTCCACCATGCTGTGCACGGTCGACTGCGGATGGATCAGCACGGAAATGTGATCGGCGTCGAACCGGAACAGGCGGCTCGCCTCGATGATCTCCAGGCCCTTGTTCATCAGCGTTGCGGAATCGAGCGTGATTTTTTTGCCCATCTTCCACGTCGGATGGTTCAGCGCCTGCGAAAGCGTCACGGTCTTCAGTTCCTCGCGCGTCTTACGGAAAAACGGACCGCCGGACGCCGTGAGGATCAGCCGTCTGACCTCGCTGCGGCTGCCGTTTTGCAGCGCCTGAAAGATCGCGCTCTGCTCGCTGTCGATCGGCAAAAGCTCCGCGCCGTACGCGTCAAGCGCAGCATCCACAAGCGCACCGCCGCACACAAGGCTTTCCTTGTTTGCGATCGCGATGCGTTTGCCGTGCCGGATCGCTTTCAGCAAAGGCGTAAGCGCCGCATAACCCGAAATCGCAAGCACGGTCACGTCCGCGTCCGCAGCTTCGGCAAGGCGTTCCGCCGCGTCCGGTCCGCAAATGATTTCCGTTCCCTTCGGGAGACGGTCCGCATCGATCGGCGCTTCGGACGCAACGAAGCGCGGACGCAGTTCGTTCGCCTGCCGATACAGCGTTTCGACGTCGTGACGGCACGAAAGTCCTATCGCGGAAAAGCGTTCGGGATGGCTTTTAATCACATCGACCGTCTGCGTGCCGATCGAACCTGTGCTTCCGAGCAGCAATATCTCTGTTTTCATCTTATTTCGCTCCGCCCTGTTTCAGTCCGCCGAATCTCCGTTCGCGTCCCGCAAATGCCTGCAGCGCTTTGATCAGCTCCTCGCGCGAAAAGTCCGGCCACTTGACGTTCGTGAAATACAGCTCTGCATATGCGATCTGCCACAGCAGAAAGTTCGAAACGCGTTCGTCGCCGCCGGTGCGGATCAAAAGATCCACGTCGCCGGAATCCGCGGTATACAGATTTCGTGAAATCGCGTCCTCGTCCGGCTCGTCGGTTTCCCGCATCGCAAGGCGCACCGCACGGACCAGTTCCGCCCTGCCGCCGTAATTCAGCGCAATGTTCAGCTTCAGTCCGGGATTGTTCGCAGTCTTTGCTTCGGCGGCGCGCACCGTTTCCTGTACGGCGGTCGGGAACCATGAAAGGTCTCCGATGCTTTTGATGCGCACGCCGTTTTCGTGCAATTCGTCGATCTCTTTGTTAAAGTATTCGATCAGAAGCCCGCAGAGGATGCCGATCTCCTCCTTCGGGCGCTTGCGGTTTTCGGTCGAAAACGCGTAAATCGTCAGCGATTCCGCGCCGATGTCCGAAGTGAAGCGGATGATGTCACGCAGCGCATTCACGCCTGCCCGGTGTCCCATGCCGCGCGGCATGCCTTTTTCGGTCGCCCAGCGTCCGTTGCCGTCCATGACGATCGCGATGTGCTTCGGAATGCGTTCCGGGTTCAGTCCGAACGCCTTCAGCTCACGGTCCGAATACTTTTTCATACCGTTCTCCTATCGAATAAGCGGGGGCTGTCGCCTGCTGCGCCAAGCCCCCTCATGTCATCTGTGATGTTGTTATCGGTCAATCTCCGTCTTGAATGCGGACCAGTATACAACCGTCTCCCCCTCGTTTTCGGTTGTTTTGATCACGCGGCGGTCGGAGCCCTTGCCGCCTTTTTTCGAGCGTACCTCAACAAGGCGGACGTTTTTTCCCTCCGCCGTCAGTCGCGCTTCGGCATGTTCGAGGTCCCACCCGAGTACGTTCGTCAAACCGACAGGATCTCCTTTTCCTTTGCGGAAAGGATGGTGTCGATGTCCTTGATGAACTCGTCGGTCAGCTTCTGACCCTTCTCCTCAAGTCGCTTCTGATCGTCTTCGGTGATCGTGCCGTCCTTCTTCTGCTTCTTGATCTGATCGTTGAGATCGCGGCGGACGTTGCGGATCGCAACCTTGCTCTCCTCGCCCTTTTTGTGCACGGTCTTCACGAGGTCCTTTCTGCGCTCTTCGGTCAGCTCCGGGAACACAAGGCGAATGACCTTGCCGTCGTTTGCCGGATTGATGCCGAGATCGGACTTCTGGATCGCCTTCTCGACCGCGGGGATCATCTTGGTATCCCACAGCGAGATGATCAGCATGCGCGGCTCAGGCGTGGAAATATTGCCGAGCTGGTTGATGGGCGTCATCGTACCGTAATAATCCACGGTGATACGGTCCAGCACCTGCGCGTTGGCGCGGCCTGCGCGAAGGCTCGAAAGGTCTGCTTTCAGCACGTTCAGCGTCTTTGTCATTCTTTCTCTGGTTTCATCGATCAATTCCATCGGCATATCGGATCCCTCCTTATGGTTTCATTCAAATAGATATTATACTACGGGTTTCCCGTTTGTTTCAAGCCTTATTTCCGTCGATGCGCGTACCGACGGTCTCGCCCTTTGCGACCTTGTCGATCTCGCTTCTTGCGAACACGAGGATCGGCAGATTGTTGTCCCGGCAGAGTGTAATCGCGCTCATGTCGATCGCCTTCAGATTGTCCCGGATCACCTGGTCGTACGTGAGATGGTCATAGCGGATCGCGTTCGGATCGATCTTCGGGTCCGCGCTGTAAACCGCATCGACGTTCTTTGCCATCAGAAGCGTGTCCGCACCGATTTCCAAAGCTCTCAGCGTCGACGCCGTATCCGTCGAAAAATACGGGCAGCCGGTTCCGCAGGCAAACAGTACGACCTTGCCGTTCGAAAGCGCTTCCCGCGCGCCGCGCGCGGTATACTCGTCGATAAACCGCGTCATGGCGATCGCGCTCATGGCAAGCGTCGGCATGCCCTGCCGTTCGAGGCAGTCCTGCAGCGCAAGCGTGTTGATTGCGGTCGAAAGCATTCCCATGCTGTCCATGCGCGAGCGTTCCTGCATGACCGTGTCGCGTCCGCGGACGATATTGCCGCCGCCGACCACGATACCGATCTCAAGCCCCGCGTCATACAGCAGCTTGATTTCCCTTGCGGTCTCCTCGACCTTTTCAAAACACACCGGCTGTGCTGCGCTCGAAAGCGCTTCGCCGCTGACCTTGATCAAAACACGTTTCATAAGCCCCCTCCTGTAGCAGGTTACAGTATATCATACCGAAATCCAAAAAGAAAGAGGTTGCGAAAAACTCCACATGTTTTTCACAACCCGGATCAAAAGCGGTGTTTGCCGCGCTTCCGTCTGATAATGATTTACAAACGGCTCGTTCTATAATATACTGTTAAGGAATCCTTATCACGTTTTGAACCGGAGTCGCTATGATTCGCAAACGCATTTGTCTCATACTTGCAGGTATCGTTCTGCTCTTTTCGACGGTCTTTCCGAGCGTCGCGGACGAGCCCGTCGAAAGCACACTGCCGGATCACTATCTGAACGCATGTCCCGAGCAGGGAACCGTGACATCGCACCGCTACAAAGGCAAAGAGGAGATCAATGTCTGGACGCCTTACGGATACAGCGAGCACCGGCTTTATGAGATCGTTCTTCTGATGCACGGCGACGGCGGCACGCTGCACTCCTGGCTCACGCAGCAGTACGATCTGTTCGGTCATATCACGGAAGGGCGGTATGTATTCGATTGGATGGCATACGAAAAGGTGACCGTTCCGTTCATTGTCGTCACGCTGAACAACAAGCCCAAGGAACAGGGTACGATGGTCCGGGACGTTACCGACGCGCTGCTGTTTGTTGCGGACGCCTACAGCGTTTATCCGCAAAGCACGGTTGAATCCCTGATCGAAAACCGGGATCACATCACGATCGGCGGTCTGTCCCGCGGTTCCATGCTGACGCATTGGGTCATGCGCGTCACGCCGGAGATCGCCGGGAACTATATCTGTATGTCCGCTGCCGGACCTTATGCGCAGGTTCCCGAAATGCTTGACAAAAAGCAGGTTCGCATCCGGAAGCTGTTCTCCGCAGTCGGTGTTGACGACGCCGTTTTCCACGACATTACGAAAAAGGCATTCGACCTGATTCAACCCTATGCGGACGAGTCCATGTATCTCGAATACGCATACGGTCATACCTGGCAAGTATGGCTGCCGGGCGTTTATGAAGCGCTGAAATTCATTCTTCCCGCATACTCGATCGATTACGAGATCCATTGCTCGATGCTGTACCGGCTTAAAAGCAAAACGGCTCCGCATCCCTGCCTTTTCGGCAGAATGCAGAACCGCTGAATGCCCTGTTATTCCTTTCTGAGCAGCTTTCGCCCGCAAAGTCCCGCGCCGATCAGAAGAAACGCAATCACGAGCACAAAAGCAAGTTCACGCATCGGCGCGATCGTCGTCGCGGGGAACCCCGCAAAGAGGAACGCAAGCACGCCGCTTGCCGCGATCAGAAGCAGCACGCCGAACACGCGGCTCGCCTTCTGCTTTTTCAAAAGCCGCAGAATAAGCCACACAACGGCAAGCACGACCGTTCCGGCAAGCGCGATCAGAAAGTAATAATTCATCACCAGCCGCGGCAACGCAAAGCCCGCCTC
>CAMORL010000058.1 GCA_946623765.1 uncultured Clostridia bacterium | reverse complement strand
TCGGTCTTGCCGCGGAAGATCCCTTCGCGCGAGCCGAAAAACTCGATGTGCGCTTCGCCGATGTTCGTAAAGAGGCAGATCGTCGGCTGCGCCACGCGCGCGATCGCGTCGATCTCGCCGAAATGATTCGTGCCGAGCTCGGTGACGGAGACCTGATGCGACCGATTCAGCTGCAGAATCGTCGTCGGAACGCCGGTCTGGTTGTTGAGATTGCCGACCGTGGCGTGCGTGTTGAGCGTCGTTTCGAGAACCGCCTTCACCATTTCCTTGGTCGTCGTCTTGCCGACGCTGCCGGTAATGCACACGACCGGAATATCGAACCGTTCGCGGTGCATCTTCGCGATGTTCTGATACGCGAGCACCGTGTTGTTGACGCGGATATGCGGATAGGGCACGTCGGTGTCCGAAATCGAAAGGACCGCGCCTTTTGCCGCAGCGTCCGGAATGAAGCGGTGACCGTCAAACGTACCGCCGCGGATCGCAACGTACGCCATGCCGGGGACGAGCGTCCGGGTGTCGATCGTGAGCCCCTCGATTACGGGATCGCCGAAGTCGGACGGCGCGTAAAGCGTGCCGCCCGTGGCGTCTAAAAGTTCCCGGATTGTAAATCTTGCAGCCATCTTATTTTTGCAGCGACAGGGAAATGATCGTGTCGCAGAGACGTTCGTAGGAGTATCCGATGACCGCCGCTTCCTGCGGCAGCAGGGACGTCGGCGTCATGCCGGGCAGCGTGTTCGCTTCGAGGCAGTAGGCGTCGCCCGATTCGGTAAGCAGAAAATCGATGCGTCCGTACACCGAAAGTCCGAGCAGGCGGAACACCTGCAGGGCGATCGCCTGAACCTTTGCGGTTGCGGCGTCGCCGATCTCGGCGGGCGTAACCTCACGCGCGGCGCCAGCCTGGTATTTGTTTTTGTAATCATAGAAGCCGTGCAGCGGAATGATCTCGATCGGCGGAAGCGGCGTTTCTCCGAGGATCCCGCAGGACAGTTCGCGGCCCTTGACAAACTCTTCGACGAGGATCGTTCGTTCCATGGAGAATGCGAGCTTCAGCGCGTCATAGAGCTCGCGCCGGTCCTCGACCACGGAGACGCCGATGGACGAACCGCCGTTGCAGGGCTTCACGACGCAGGGAATCGGCAGAGAGTCCGGATCAAACGGCTCTCCCGCGACGACACGTCTGCCCTTCGGCGTCAGAATGCCTGCGGATTCAAACATCTGCTTGCTGATCCATTTGTCCATCGCGTTGCGGCAGCCCGCCGCGCCGGAACCGGTGTAGCGAATCCCGCGCGCGTCAAAGAACGCCTGCAGCTCCCCGTTCTCGCCGCAGTCGCCGTGCAGACCCATATAGACGATATCCGCCTGTTCGCAGATCTCCGGGACGTTGCACCCGATATACGCATTGAACCCCTCCTTGCGGGATAGCCGCAGCGCGTCCAGATCCGGCTCCGCCTCCGATACGCGATACGGCGGGAGCGGCTTTGCGTCCCGGAAGAGATCGGTTTTGCCGTCCCAATCGGGCAGTCCGAAAAAGAGGTCGACCAGGATCGCCTGATGACCGAGAGAAAGCAGCGCGTTGGTTGCCATCGTGCCGCTGGAAAACGATACGTCGCGTTCGGGGGAAAGCCCGCCCGCCAAAACCACAATTTTCATAATCATACCTCGCTTCCATACTTTATACCATATTTTTCACGATATGACAACCGCTTCTTTTGAATCCGGACAAAAACCGGCAATCTGCGCATAAATTGCAGCGAACGCGCAAACCGATGCGCTTCGGAAAGGCGGATCATGAAACGGATCATCCTGTGGACGCTGCTGCTTCTGCTGCCGTTCGGCTGCCGGAAAGCCGAGACGGACGCCACCCCATTTTGCGAAACGGACATAACTTTGCCGGACGCCGCGCTTCTGATCCTGCGCGCGGAAGAACTGCGCTTTCGGATCGAACGCAAAGAGATTTCCCCCGCGCAGGCAAGGGCAAAACTCGACGCATTTTCAAAGGCGCGGATGCGGCTGGAAACCGCAGCTGCGATCGCCCGCATCCGGTACTGCCGCGATGTGACGAACGCGGAAAACCGGCAGACCTACGGCGCGCTTTGCGAACAGCTCGACGCACTTTGCGGCACGCTCGCCGCATGCAGGCTTCTGACGGAGCATCCCGCAGCACAAGAACAGGCGCTTCTGCGCACGGCTGCGCTGTCCGACCCGACAGTACGTGCGCTTCGCGTTCGCGAACGGGAACTGCTCTTTTCCTATGAAGCGCTTCCCCTGACGCTGACCGTACCCTACGGCGGCAGACAGTGGAACGGAAACGCGATCCTGTCCGACCCGACGCTTGCGGAGGAGGACTTTGCGGCGCTTTACGAAACATATATGACGCAGTTCCACGACCGCGCGGCGGATCTCTATCTGGAGCTTGTCGGCATCCGGAACCGGATTGCCGCGGCATGCGGCTGCCGCAGCTTTGCGGAATATGCGTGCCCCGGGCGTACAGACGCAGACGCGGCGGCATTTTCGGCGCGCGTGAAAGCGGCGTTTGTTCCGCTGCTTCAGGAACAGACCCCCGACTTTTTCCTTGCGGCGGGCAGGCTGTTCGGCATGACATTTCCGCAGGAGGAGACGGTGTCCGCCGTCGGTGAAGCGATTGCGGATCTGCTGCCGGAGCTTCAACGTCCCTGGGACGAGATGCTTTCACGCGGGCTTTACGATCTCGGTCCGGAGGAGACGCGGTATCCGCTGTGGTTTTCCGCTGCGCTTCCGTCGTACGGCGTATCGTATCTGTTCGGCACATGGACCGGCGGATTCGACATGCCGGCGATGCTCGCGCACACCTTCGGGTCATTTGCAATGCAGGTTCGTAACAAAGATGTAAACAAATTCGGAAACCCGTTCGAAAGCGCCGAATTTCAGGCGGCGGGGCTTGAACTGCTGCTGATTTTGCGGTATGATAAACTGTACGGCAATATGGGTCCGGCAGCCGAAACCGCAGAGCTTTTCTTCTCGGTATACACGCTGTCGGCGCTCTGCGCAGAGGATGCGTTTGAGCGTTTTGCTTATGAAACGCCGGATCTTTCGGCAGAAACGCTGGATGCGGAATACGCAAGACTTACGGACGCGTACGGGCTTTCACCGCTGACCGGCGATCCCAGATCGTGGACGCAGAGCGCGCGCCTGTTCGAATCGCCGCTTTCGGGAATCGGACGCGCTGCGGGAACTGCCGCCGCGCTGGAGCTGTACCGCATCGCAAAGCAGGATCCGCGCCGCGCCGTTTCGGCGTACCGTTCGGCGCTTTCGGAGGATCCGGACGCCGCGTTCGAAGACGTCCTCATCCGCGCGGGACTGCCGGATCCGTTTTCGGCGGACACATTGGAACAAACGGCGTACGGACTGAGCAGCGTGCGTCGAAACAGAAAGAACGAGTAAGAAAGGGTAACGACAATATGAAGAGGGTTTGGTGCATACTGCTTGCATTGCTCATGATCGCATTGATGATCCCGTACGCCGCCGGCGACGGAAGCTTCACCGTCACGTACAAAATGCCGGAGGGACAGCCCGAAAGCCGTCTTTCCGACGCAGACGTCATGACGCGGCTGACCGTCAAGAAAGGCAAGAGCGTCGAGCTCACCCTCTCCGACGCCGGCGCGGGCAGAACGCTGTACCTCGAATGGTACAAGCTGCCGAAGGATGCGGTGCTGGAACAGCTGGACGGCGGCGGCAAGCTCATTCAGTCGTACCCGTTCGTCTCCCCTTCACGCTATGCGGAGGAGATTCCGGTAGACGCTTCCTGCAAAAGGATCGTTCTGAAGGCGAAGGCGGCGGAGTGCTCCGTCTCCACGATGCTCGTTTCGGAAACAAAGCCGTCCTCCGATTACGGCTGGCTCTCCTTTGAACCCGTGACCGCGGACATGCTGATCGTTGCGCCGACGCCGGAGGACGTGATGGAAACCTTCGGACCGACGCTTGCCTACTATGCAGCGGGACACGGCGTCAAAGTCGGGATCGTCGTGATGACGGTCGGTCATCGCTATACGCTGAAGGAGCTCGATCACGCGCTTCTTCAGATGGGCATTTCTTACGCGCCGATTACGATCGGCATCGACGACCAGAATTACAACGGCTACGTGGATCCCTCGCAGCCGAAGACGCGGGCGGATCAGCTTCGTGAGCTCAAAAAAGCCTGGAACGAAAGCGAAACCAAGCGAACGCTTGCATCGATTCTCGAACGGCTGCAGCCGAAGGTCGTGCTGACCGTGGAATCCGACGATGCAAACCCGCGCACCGGTCTGACCTATTCGATCGTGAAGGACGCGGTCGAAAGCAAATCCGTGAATAAGTTCTACGTCGCCTCCGAATCCGGCGCGACGACGCTTGACTGCGAGGTTCCGATGGGGACGCTTTTCGGCAAGTCTGCGCACGCGTTCGCGACGGAAGCGTACTACCTGATGAATTCCCGCGGCATGTACCGCTTTACGCTGCCGAAGACGCCGGGCTACCGTCTGGAGAAGCAGACGGTCGGCGAGGACAGCGCAAAGAATGATCTTCTGGAAAACATCGACATTACCTTGCTGTCCGGCTATGTCGACGCCGCGCCCGTACCGGTCGTGACGGAAGCGCCGGTTGTTACGGAAGCGCCGCTCACGCCCGAGCCAACCGAAGCGCCTGTGCAGCAGGACGCTCCGCTCATGACGGCTGCGCCGGTTGCGGAGGTTGTTCCGGACGCGCCGTTCATCATTGAAGAGGAGGTCGTCGGAAATGAAACGGTCCCCGTGACCGCCGTGCCCGCAGCGACCGAAGCGCCGAAGCAGAAGAACGGACTGTTCTCCTGCGGCGGATCCAAGGAAGCGCAGGTCAGCGTCGAGATGGATACGCCGGAACCGGTCGTTACCGCCGCGCCGACCGCTGTGCCGACCGCTGTTCCCACTGCGGAACCGACGCCAAAACCCACCGAAGAACCCACACCCGAGCCCACCGAAGAGCCGACGCCGGTGCCCACCGAAGTACCCACCCCGGAGCCGACGCCGGAACCTGCCGTGTCGAGCCGCTTTGAACCGACGAATTTCGACGAGCATTTTCTCGCGGAAGGCGAACCGGAGTTCGTCTCGTTTGACAGCGAAAACGGCGAGTGGATCTACCGGTCCGACATCCTTGCGGTCGAGATCACGCGGGTCACGACGACAGGCAAGGACGGCGGAAGAACCATTCCGGTGGTGTACTTTGTCGCACATATCTACGAGCGCGGCTGCGACAGCTTCCGTCCGACGTTCGGCAGTTGGAATCACAACGGCAAAACGCGTGATGATGCGCGCAATATGGCGAACAACGCAAAAGCGGTGCTTTGGATCACCGGCGACAACCTGATTCATATGGACACCGAAATGAAGGGCACGCTGATCCGCGACGGCTATATGTTCCAAAAATCGACGCGCATCGACTCCTGCTGGCTGAATCCCAAGACGCATACGCTCGAGATCGTGCACAAGAACGAGCGCACGGCGGAGGACCTTTTGGACAGCGGCGTCGAAAACTGCTTCTCGTTCGGACCGACGCTCGTGGAAAACGGCGTGGTCAATCAGAAAGCAAAGGATTCGCGCCGTGAGATCAACCCGCGCACCATGATCGGCATGATCGAACCGGGGCATCTTCTTGCGGTCGTCGTGGACGGCAGACAGCCCGGCTACAGCGAGGGCTTAAGCGGTATTCAGACCGCGGAACTGATGGGAGAACTCGGCTGTCAGACCGCCTACAACCTTGACGGCGGCACGTCCGCCACCATGATCTTCATGGGCGTCAAGATCAACCGCCACGGCACGGAGATGTACCGCGGCGCAGGCGCAAAGGCGCGCACCATGCCGGACGGTCTCACCTGGGGCTATTCGAAGCTCGTCGGGACCTTCGGCGACAAACAGGAGAACAACGGTTAACCGATATGACTGAAACGACCGGAACGTGCAGAAAACGGAATTGGCTGCTATTGGGTGCGGCGATCCTGTTCGCCGCGCTTCTGGCCGTTCTTTGTTTGCTGCTTCGCCCGAAAACCGGCGCTTTGGACCGCTTTGTGATCCGTTACGGCAACGGCGAAACGTTGGAAATTCCTCTGACGGAAGCAAAAACGGTCGTCATCCGCGACGGAAAAATCGTCGATGAAGCGACAGGCGAAGGCGATGAAAACGTGATCCGCATCGAAAACGGCAAAGCATGGATGGAAGCTGCAAACTGCCCGCACGGCGAGTGTCTGAAGCAGGGCGTGCTGTCCGCCGATACGGTCGGCTCGCGTCCTTTGGGCACATGGATCGTCTGCGCGCCGCACCGCGTCTACGTCGAATATGCGGGGGACGCG
Source organism: uncultured Clostridia bacterium (assembly GCA_946623765.1). Next base: position 3,044 of record CAMORL010000058.1, on the reverse strand, counting down.
CAATGAAGATCCGTACTTTGACCCGCATGGCGATCCTCGCCGCCGCAGCGCTGATTCTCAGCTATCTCGATTCGCTGATTCCGCTTGTTCCGTCCGTTCCCGGGATCAAACTCGGGCTCTCCAATCTCGTTCTGCTGTATGCCGTCTTTTACATGACGCCGTTCGAAACCGTGCTTCTGATGCTGCTGAAGGTCGGGCTTTCGTCGCTGCTGTTCGGCAGCGCGACCGGCGCAATGTACGCGCTTGCGGGCGGCGTTCTTTCGGTTGCCGGCATGCTGCTTTTGCACCGCATTCCGAAGGTCTCCCCGATCCCGGTCAGCACAGCGGGCGGGATTCTGCACATCGTCGGACAGTGCCTTGTCGGATGCGTGCTGATCTCCTTCCGCCCGGTGATCGCCTATGCGCCGTGGCTGCTGATTTCCGGCACCGTGACCGGCATCCTTCTGGGCGTTGCCGCGCGTGCGGCGTTTTACGGAATCGAACGGTACGAAAGGAGGAAAGGCGCATGAAACGGCTTTTCGCGCTTCTGCTGCTTTTCGCGCTGCTCGGATGCAAAGCTGAAACGGCGCGCTCCGCTGCAGGTTACGCGTGCGACACGGTTGTGACCGTCACGGCATATGCGCCGCAGGAAACGGTCGACGCCACGCTTCGCATCTGTTCGGATTACGAAAAGGTTTTGAGCAAAACGGTCGCGGGGAGCGACATAGACCGGCTGAATCGGGCAGGCGGCGCGCCTGTCGAGGTGCAGCCGGAAACGGCGGCGCTTCTTGCGCTTGCGGTCGAAATCGGCAGGGAAAGCGGCGGCGCGTTCGACGTGACCGTCGCCCCCGCTTCCGCGCTGTGGGACTTTCGCGCGGATGAACCGCAGCTTCCGGATCCGGACGCGCTTTCGGACGCATGCCGCAGCATCGACTTTCGCAATATCGTGATCGACGGAACCGCCGTAACGCTCAAAAACGGCGCGGAAATCGACCTCGGCGGGATTGCAAAGGGGTATATCGCGGATTGTGTCGCAGACTATCTCCGATCGCAGGGCGTCACGTCTGCCTGCATCAACATGGGCGGCAACGTCGTTACCATCGGCACAAAGCCGGACGGCAGCCCGTGGACCGTCGGCATCCGCGACCCGAACGGCACGCCGGAACAGAGCGCGGAGGTTTTGCGCCTGACCGACGCGGCGGTCGTCACCAGCGGAACGTATGAGCGCGGCTTCGATCTCAACGGCGTGCGTTACCACCACATTCTCGATCCGAAAACCGGCATGCCGGTTCAGAACGGGCTTGCGTCCGTCACGATCGTCGGCACTCGCTCCGCGCTGTGCGACGCGCTTTCCACCGCCTGCTTTGTGCTCGGCGAAGAAAAGAGCCGCCCGATCCTTTCCGAATACGGCGTCTCCGCGATCTTTCTCTATGCCGACGGCACGCGGTCCCAAATCCCCGCGGCGTAAACCGTTTCTGCAATCGCGCACAGCGGGACATGTTTCCGGTCCCCTTGTCTGACAAGCATTTTCATGCTTCCGGCGCATGCTTTCCGCCATAAAAAAAGATCCCCCGGTTGGGGGATCGCGTTGTTTTTGGGATCCGGTTACGCTTCCGCGTAGGTGGTCATGCGGCGGATGAGGTCGAAGCAGAGTGTGAAGATATCCTCGCGGTTCTCGTCCATGACGTGCTCAATCACAACGTCGTTGACCACGCCGGTCATGCCGGTGCTGTAGTTGGTAATCATGCCGATTGCAGCATATTCGATGCCGAGATCGCGGCACAGCGGCGCTTCGGGAACGATGCTCTGTCCTACGACCTGTGCGCCGAGCATGCGCAGAGCACGCGCCTCCGCGGCGGTTTCAAAGCGCGGACCTTCGAGGCAGGCGTAGACGGCTCTGCCGGAATACGGGAATCCGTGCTGCCGGATCAGCTCTTCCAGAACAGTGTTCAGCGATTCGCTGAAGATCTGCTCCATGCCGGTGTGAAGCGCGGTGCGGTGTTCGCGTTCGAACGAGGAGGGACGCCCCTTCGTGAAGTCCATAAAGTCGTTGATGAGGCAGTATTCTCCGAGCCGCATGGAATAATCGCACGCGCCGACCGAGGTCACGCCGATTGCGTGGGTGACGCCGATCTGATGCAGCGCATAGACGTTCGCGCGATAGTTGATGTCGCCCGGATCGTGCGCATAGAGAATGCCGTGACGGGACAGGAAGATGACCTCGTTGCCCTCTTTGAGCTTGCCCTTGAATACGACGACGTCGCCGTAGGGCGTGGAAACTGCCTGCTCCTTGTAACGGATCGGGAGCGTTTCGATGTTGGTACCGCCGATGATCGCGATTTTCATGATCTTAGAGAGTCCTCCGTGTCAGATTTGCAGTTTCATCATATCATAGCACCCGCCAAAAGGCAAGCGTACATGGGAATATATTCGATAAAATCCGACATGCGCACCCGACTGAAAAAACGGCAAAAGCGTTTGACTCATTCTGCGGCATCGATATCGTCTGCGCGCAGTCTGCCCGGACGATGATGCTCGGTTTATCCGGTTTCCTCACGTCGGTTTTCCTTTCATAAACCGCGTTTCGCTGTTCACGGCGCGTATGCGAACGAATTGCATAAAAACAAAAATCGGAGTCCTTGCGGTTTGCTCCGATTCGTTTATTCCGATTATGCTTTGAGCCGCTCGACCGCTTCCAGAAGCGCGGTCACGCGATCTGTCTTTTCCCACGGGAAGTCGGGATTGCCGAAGTGTCCGTTCTTTGCGGTCTGCCGGTAGATCGGTCTTCTGAGGTCAAGCGTCTCGATGATCGCCTTCGGACGGAGATCGAAGACTTCGTTCACAGCCTGCTCGAGGATCGCATCCGAAACCGTGCCGGTGCCAAAGGTGTCCACGCGCACGGAAACCGGCTTGGCGACGCCGATCGCGTACGCCACCTGCAGCTCGCAGCGGTGCGCGAGCTTAGCCGCAACGATGTTCTTGGCGATGTAGCGCGCCATGTAGCTTGCGCTGCGGTCGACCTTCGTGGGATCCTTGCCGGAGAACGCGCCGCCGCCGTGGCGCGC
>CAMORL010000057.1 GCA_946623765.1 uncultured Clostridia bacterium | reverse complement strand
CCGACGGCAACGCCGAAGCCCACCGCAACCCCGACGCCGAAGCCCACCGCAACCCCGACGCCCGCGCCGGTCGAAATCGAGGCAGTCGTCGAATGGAACGCGGAGGACGTCAGCTACAAGGGCGAAACGCCGTACGTGATCGCGAACGGCAAGGCGCAGACACCTCGGTTTACGGTGAAAAACCTTGCGGACGGCAGCGTGATCGATCCCGAGCACTACACCTTCACATATGCCGAGAACACCGCGGCAGGCACGGGCTACGTGCTGATCACGTTCCGGGGGGCATACGCCGGAACCGCAAGCGGCTCGTTCAAGATCTATCTCCCGCCGACGACCGAAACCTATGTTGAAAACGTCGCCGACGGCATCCTGATCACGTGGAAGCCGGTGGATGGCGCCGCAGGCTATGTCATCTACCGCCGCGCATGGAGCGCCGCCGCGAACGGCTGGACCACGTTTGCGCGCTGGAACAACACGACCGAAACGACCTGGGTCGACGGTTCGGACGAGACCCACAGGGTCTATGCCGGAACGCGCTATCAGTACGGCATCAAGGCGTACTTCGAACGCAGGCTCGACCCGATCGCCGAAATCGAGATCGGCGGCAACGTCGGCGACAACTTTAACCTCGGCGAGGTCGGTCCCTTAAAGACCACGGTCCGCATCACGACGCGCGTTCTGAAATCCGTCACGGGCGGAACGAAGTCGCTGACCGTCAAGTGGGCGCCGTCGAAAAACTTCACCGGTTATCAGATCCAATACGCGACCGACGAAGCGTTCAAGACCAACGCCGCCGCATTCAAGATCGACAATCCGGCAGCCGCGGAAACGCTGATCGAAAACCTCTCCGCGAACACGACGTATTATGTGCGTCTGCGCTCGTATCACGTGTTCAACGGCATGACGTACTTCGGAGAATGGTCGAACGTGCTCTCCGCAAAAACGAAATGAGATAAAGCGCCCGTCATTCGGCAGTCCGGCCGATAAAAACGGGGCTGCGTGAAACGAAAGAACCGCTGTACGAAAAAAACGGATCGATCAGGGTCCGGGAAGAGGTGTCTATGAAAAAATGTGTGATCGTTCTCATTCTGTGCCTTTGCCTCGCCGGTCTTTCGGCATGCGGCGGCAATCCGCAGAACGCTGCGGAATCTCCCGTCGAAACCGCTGCGGAACCGACGCCCGTACCCGCGGCGGAACCGACGCCCGCGCCGGTGACGCTGAACGGACAGACGTTTCCCCGTGATGCAGAATCGATAACGCTTTCCGACGCGGTTTCCGACCCCGCATCGCTGCGCGAGGGGCTTTCGCAGTTTACCGCGCTCCGGTCGCTCACGTTCGAACGCACCGTTCCCGAGACGGAGCTTGCCGCATGGGCGGATGCGTGGAAGGCGTTTTACGCAGACTTCCCCTCCGTTGCATTCACCGCTTCGGACGTGTATCGCAATGCGGGCACGGACACGGTTGCGGAATTCGCGCCGGCAGCGCTTTCGGACGCGCCGGAAGCGGAGCTTCTCGCGATCCGAGAGATTTTTCCGAATCTGAACCGTCTCGATCTAAGCTCGCTTTCCGTTTCACGCGAAACGGTCGCGTTTGCGGCGGGACTCGAACCCGGGTTCACGGTTCTCTGGAACGACGCCGTCTTCGGACCGTCCGACAGCAGCGCCGCCGCGCTGACCTTCTCCGCGCCGACGACCCTTAAAGAAGCGGAATCGTATCTGAGCTGCTTCCCGCACCTTGCCGAAGCGGATCTTCTGGAGTCCGGACTGACCGAGGCGGAGGGCGACAGCCTCTTTGAGGCGTTTCCGAATGTCGCGCTCCGGCGCATGGTTACGCTGATCGACGAACCGCTGGACAGCTTCACGGAGGAGCTGGATCTCAGACGTGCGCAAATCAAGGACTTTGACGCCTTCGGCGATGCGCTCTCAAAATTTCCGCGGCTCAAAAACACGGAACTGCATTTTTGCTCGCTCACAAACGAACAGCTCGCAGCGCTGCGCGACCGCTATCCCGAAAAGCATATCGTCTGGACGGTCTGTTTCAATAAATGGAAAGTCCGCACCGACGTCGTCGCCTTCTCCACCCTGCAGCTCGCGCCGAACGACAACCGCGTGCCGTCAAAGGACGCGCAGGTTCTTCAGTACTGCACCGACCTCGTCGCGCTGGACCTCGGACACAACGGCATCACGGATCTCGAATGGCTGCGTCCGCTGAAAAAGCTGCAGGTGCTGATCCTTGCGGATAACGCCAAGCTCAGCGACATCACCCCCATCGGGTCGCTCACCAAGCTGAAATACATCGAATTGTTCATGACCTCGGTCGAAGATATCACGCCGCTCTCCAACCTGCCGGACCTTCTGGACGCGAACCTGTGCTTCACGAAGATCACGGACGTGACGCCGCTGAAGCGCTGCACGAAACTGGAGCGCATCTGGTTCGGCAGACAGGTCGCCGGGCAGATCGGCGAAGCGGGCATTGCCGATCTCCAAAGCGCACTGCCGAACGCCGTGATCGACACCGACGTGCGTTCCTCCACCTACAACGGCTGGCGGGACCACCCCCGCTACAGCGCGTACATCCGGATGTTCCGCTATAACATCACGGTGGAACCCTTCGTTCCGGAGGATTGATTCCAAAAAAGCAGAGGCTGAACCGGTATTCGGTTCAGCCTCAATTTTTTCAATAGGCGTCGATTCCGTCCGGAACCGCCGACACATAGCTGTCCATATCGGAGCACGCGGTGCAGGCGGCACAACCGATCGCGCAGGCGGCGCAGCCGAGCGCGCAGGAGCCGCATCCGGAACAATCGCTGCGTTCGGAAGGATACCGTCCGCCGCAGGCGACGAGCGCCGTAATCAGCACCAGAACTGCAATCAGCAGCGCGAGAAACCCTCTTTTCATGCTTGTTCCCTCCTTTTGCGGATCCGATCCGATCGATCGTTCCGTTTCTTTGTTTTCAAGAACAGAATAGCATGTCCGTCGCCGCCGCGCCAGCAGAATGCGTCCGGATTGGCGGCGGTCATTGCCGCATCCGGCGCGAAACATCGGCGGTTATTTCGCATTCTGCCGAAAGAGGGTCCGATTCAATACAGCCAGCGGTTCAGCAGAAAGTCCGCAAAGTCCTCCATTTTCTCCGGCTTCATCGGCTCGCCGGGCTCTATGATCCAGAGATCCCCGAACGCGTCTTTCTCATAAATGACGCCGCTGCTGTTTTCCGGCGCGCGATAGCGATAGGTTAAAAGCTCGCCGGAGACCTCCGTGAAGCGTCCGTTCGCGGTCAGCGTATCGAACAGCTCCTCGCCCCCCGGCACGATCGTGATGCGGTACGGAATTCTGTCGTGCTCAAACGTCAGAAGCCAGGCGTCCCGTCCCTCGTACGCCGTCCTTTCAATGTGCAGATCCTCCGCCTCGCCGTCCGCGAAATGGAAATAGATGCCGGTTGCGTGTCCGAGATCCTCCGCGCTCAGCACGTCGGGACGGCTCTGAATCTCCGCGGGGACCTCTTTCGGAACGGTATAGCGGAAAATGTAGATATCGTTCTTTTCGCTGTGGCTGAGCGACACGATCCCCTCGCCCGTCCAGTAATCCTCCCAAAGGGTCACGCCGCCGTTCGCTTCCACATACGGCTCTTCGCCGGACGCGTACGGTTCGCCGCAGCGCACGGAAAGCGCGTTTTCGGTGACCTGCAGGTTTTCGATCCCGTCCGTGACGACGATCTCCGAAATGCGTTCGGCGTGCTCCGGATCTTCGGGATCGACCGCAAAATACGCCGTCCCGCCGACCGTGTGCCCGTAAAGATCGCCCGTAAAGACGATGTTGTCCGCGTAATCGAAGTGCTTGCGGTTCACACCGATTTCCTCCGCCGTTTTGCCGATCCACCGAAACGTGTCGGATACCGTTTCAACGGCATACGGATGCAGCGGACGCTCCGTCTGTTCGACCTCCGGCGCATCCGCCGTCTGCGCAGGTTCCGCGCATGCGCAAAGCACCAGCAAAAGCAGCGCCGCAATCCATCTCCGCATTTCTTCATCCCTCGCTTTCCCTTGTATTATAGCGGAAACCCGCCGCCGTTTCAACCGATTTTCCTGCGGCGTTGACCTTTTTCGGGACGGATGCTATAATCATCTCAACGAAACACAGACAGAGGCATTCCGTATGAGAGAACCTTTTTTCAGTTGGAACGAATCAATCGCCCCGCAGGATGCGGACGCGGCGGCACGCGCAAAGGCGCATTGGGACGGCATTGCAAAGCCTTTGGACGGGCTCGGAAAGCTCGAAACGGCGATCTGCCGCATCGCGGGCGTCACGGGAAGCGAAGCCGTCTCGCTCAGACAGCGCACCGTGCTCGTGCTCTGCGCCGACAACGGAATCGTCGAAGAGGGCGTGACGCAGACCGACGCGTCCGTTACCGCGACGATGGCGCGCCGCATCTGCGAGCACCGCTCCTCCGTCTGTCTCATGGCAAAGACCGTCCGTGCCGACGTGATCCCGGTCGATCTCGGCATGGCGTCGCGCGTGCCGGACGTATATGATCTGCACGTCGCTTCCGGCACGGCAAACATGACAAAAGGTCCCGCCATGACCGAAGCGCAGGCGATACAGGCGATCAAAGCCGGCATCCGCCTTGCGAAAGAGCGCAAAGCCGCCGGCGACGACATTCTGGTCACCGGCGAAATGGGCATCGGCAACACCTCCACGTCCGCCGCAATCGCCGCGGTCCTGTTGGGGCTCCCGGTCGAAACCGTCACCGGACGCGGCGCAGGACTGTCCGACGCCGGGCTTTTGCGCAAGCGCAGCGCGATTTCGCGCGCGATCGCCGTGAATCGCCCCGATCCGTCCGATGCGTTCGACGTGCTGATGAAGCTCGGCGGATTCGACCTTGCGGGGCTTGCAGGGCTCTATATCGGCGCGGCCATGGAACGGCTTCCGATCCTGATCGACGGACTTCCGAGCTCCGTCGCCGCGCTCGCTGCCGCAAGGCTCGTGCCGAACTGCCGGGTTGCGATGCTTGCAAGCCATTGCTCGAAGGAGCCCGTCGCACGGGCGATCCTCGACGAGCTGGGGCTCGATCCGATCCTCTTTGCGGACATGAAGCTCGGCGAAGGCACCGGCGCCGTGTGCATGCTGCCGCTTTTCGATATGGCGCTTTCGGTGTACAACGGATCGGTGTCGTTCTCTGAGACCGGTATTGCGCAGTATGTGCCGCAGGGAGGCGAAGGATGCTGATTCTGGTGACCGGCGGCTCCGCGTCCGGGAAAAGCGAATTTGCCGAATCCCTCTGTCTCGGTCTTTCGCCGCGGTTCTACCTTGCCTGCATGCAGCCGTTCGGCGCGGAGGGCGAAGCGCGGATCGCGCGGCACCGCGCCCTGCGCAAAGACAAGGGATTTCAGACCGTCGAACGGTATACCGACCTTGCGTCGCTTCGGCTTTCGGCGCGCGGCTGCGTGCTTTTGGAGGATCTCGGCAACCTTGCCGCAAACGAAATGTTCTCTGCCGAGCCTCCGCGCGATCCGTATGACGCCGTGCTGCGCGGAATCGAAACGCTGGAGCGGCAATGCGACCGGCTGGTCGTCGTGACCGACGAGATCGGAAACGACGGCGTACCGTACGATCCCGCAACGACCGCGTACCTTGCGGCGCTCGGCGCGCTGAACCGTGCGATCGCGGCGCGCGCAGACGCCGTTTTTGAAACCGTCGCCGGGATTCCGATTCCTCTGAAAGGAGATCTGCCCCTATGAAAACGCTTTGGATCGCGGTCGTCTCCGCGTTTTCCACCTTTTCGATCCTGCCGACGCCGCGGATCGATTGGAACGCCTACAGTCTCAGAAACGTCCTGTCCGCCCTGCCGCTGGTGGGCGTCGTGATCGGCGGGTTTCTGTGCCTCTGGTATTGGCTTTCGATCCTTCTTTCGTTCCCCGCGATCCTCTCTGCGGTCATGTTCACGGCGCTGCCGATTCTGCTGTCCGGCGGCATCCATATGGACGGCTTTGCCGACATGACCGACGCGCTTGCAAGCCACGCCGCGCCCGAAAAAAAGCGTGCGATTCTCAAGGATCCGCATTGCGGCGCGTTTGCCGTGATCGGCGTCGGCTGCTACCTGCTTCTGTATTTCGGTTTCTGCGCCGCGCTGCCGCTCGATTGGAAAACGGTCGGGCTTTTGGGGATCACGCACGTGCTCTCCCGCGCAGTCGGCTCGCTTCTGAGCCTTCTGCCCTCCGGCAGCGACAGCGGCATGCAGCGCGCGTTTCGCGATTCCGCGTCGAAGAGCGCCGTATGGATTCTGATCCTGTGGGTTGTGCTTGCGCTCGGCGGCGCAGCGGTGCTTTCGCCGCTTGCGGCGGGCGGTATGCTCCTTGCGGGGCTTTGTGTGTTTTTCCGAATCAAATATACGGCAAAGAAGCAGTTCGGCGGCATGTCCGGCGATCTTGCCGGGGCGGGGATTACGCTCTCGGCGATCGCCATGACGCTTGCGCTGGTTCTTGCAGAAAGGGCGGCAAGTCTATGGTTCTGATTCTCGGCGGTTTTGCGGCAGGCAAAAGGAGCGTTGCAGAAGCGCTCGGCTATACGGACGCCGACATGAGCCCGGACGTCGATTCCGACCGTCCGGTGCTCGTCGATCTCGAATCGACCGTGCGGAACGACCCGGACCGCGCGGCACAGCTTCTTCCGCGTCTTCGCAAAAAGGAACTGGTGCTCTGCTGTGAGGTGGGAAGCGGCGTGATTCCGCTCGATCCGAAGGAGCGCGCATGGCGCGAAGCGACAGGCAGGCTTTGCTGTGCGCTTGCAAAGGAAGCAGAGGCGGTCGTGCGCGTTACGGCAGGCATTCCGACGGTGATCAAGGGGGAATTGAAATGCAGATAAGATTGATCCGGCACGGAACGACGGCGGGCAACGCCGCGCGCCGCTACGTAGGCAGAAGCGACGAACCGCTCTGCCCGGAGGGGCGCAAAGCGGCGGAACTGCACAAAAAAGACACAGCGCTGGATCGGGTATACGTCTCTCCGCTGAAACGTGCGCGGGAGACCGCCGCGATCCTGTTTCCGTGCGCGGCGCAGATTGTCGTCGAAGGACTGAAGGAAATGGACTTCGGCGATTTCGAAGGGCGTTCCGCCGATGAAATGGAGCACGATCCCGCATATCGCGCATGGGTGGACGACCTCTGCCGCGGCGCGTGTCCGAACGGCGAATCGCAGGCGGAGTTTCACGCGCGCGTGCTGCGAGCGTTCACGGAAACGGTGCAGAACCTGCAGGGCGACGCGACGTTCGTGGTTCACGGCGGCGTCATTATGTCGCTTCTGTGGCAGCTTGCCGAACCGAAAAAGGAGTTTTACGACTGGTTCGTGCCGAACCTCGGCGGGTATCTCGTCGACTGCACGGAAGATAACGGGCGTTTCATTTTAAGAAATGTCCGTCCGATCGAATAAAACAAGCCGCACAATTCGTGCGGCTTTTCTGTTTCAAAAGCTTCTGTAAATTGCAAGGATCAGGGCGTCGGTCTCGTTCGTTTCGCCCATTTTCAGCCGCGCGTTGATCTCCGCAAAGGCGGCGACTGCGCTTCTGAGCCTGCCGAGCGGGAATTTCTGCGCGTTTTTCAGCGCGATCTCCGCCGCCTTCGGATTGCCGCCCATCGTTTTCAGAATCTCGGGACGCGGACGCTTCTCTTCGAGCAGTTCTTTGCCGATCAGCATCTGTTTGAGCCGCCCCTCGAGGAACGCCGCGACGCGCAGCGGATTTTCCTGTCCGTCCGCCATCGCTTCCGTCAGCATGCGCATTGCGGTTTTTTTGTTGCCGGCAAGCAGCGCGTTCAACATCGGAAAGATCTCGTATTCGACCGACGGCGTAACGATGAATTTCAGTACGTCGCGTGTGATCACGCCGCCGTCGCCGACGTAGTCGCAGAGCTTCGACACCTCGTTTTCGAGTCGGTATGCGTCGGTGCCGACCATGTCCACAAGCGCGTACGCCTCCGGACGGTCGAGCCGGACCCTGCGCCGTGCACAAAGCATCGCAACCATATTCTGCGCGCGCTCCTCGGACAGCGGATCGAACGAAACATACCGATCACGCTCTGAAAACAGCTTGGTGAAAGGCGTTTCCTTGCCCTTGCCGCGGCGTATAAAGAGGATGATCGCGTCCTCCGGACGGAACAGCGCTTCAAGCGCATTTCGCTTTTCAAGCGCGTCAAACAGCGCGTCGTCGTCAAAGTCCGTAAAGACCGTGACGGAGCACGCGTCGAACACCGGCACGGCGTGGATCGCGTCGAGCACGGCGATCACGTCCGGTTCCTTCATCCGCTTGAGGTTGAGATCCAGAAAGCCGGGATCCAGCAGCGCGACGATCCGGTCGACCGCCTGCTGCTTGGTCAGCTCCTCCGTTCCTTCGAAGAGGTATGCGCCGGACAGTTTTTTCGCGGTTGTGCGTTTGTAAAGCTCGCTTTCGTTCATGCCGACAGTATAACATAAAAAAAGACGGATGACAATGGAATCCTGTGCGCGCATGCAATGCTGCCGCAGGCGCCTTAGCGATGCGTGTCATGTGCAATAAAACCGCGTAAAACCTGAAAAAAATCCTTGCATTCTCGGAAAAGTTGTGATATAGTACGAAAGCTAACGGTCCTTCTTGCCTTCAAAAGAAGGCCACAAGTCCACAAGGAGGTGAAAAACATGAATCAGTACGAAGTTTTGTACGTGATCACGCCTGAACTCGATGAAGAAGCGGATAAGGTCGTCATGGATAAGTTTGCCGACATTATCACTGCAAACGGCGGCGAGATCGAGAAGACCGAGGTATGGGGCAAGCGTCGTCTTGCGTACCCGATCGACTACAAGACCGAGGGCTATTATGTTCTGGTTGCGTTCAACGCAAATCCCGAACTGCCCCGTGAGCTCGAGCGCAACATGCGCAACGATGAACGGCTCATGCGCTACATGGTCACTCGCAAGGAAGCATAAGCACCAAAGTAACAGCACGAAAGAACGGAGGAATTTGACAGCATGAATAAGATTACTTTGATCGGCAACCTCACTCGCGACCCCGAAGTGCGCAGCACGTCCAGCGGCGTGACTGTCTGCACCTTCACCATCGCCGTAAACCGGCGCTTCGCAAACCAGAGCGGAGAAAGACAGACGGATTTCTTCCGCATCAACGCCTGGCGGCAGCTGGGCGACACCTGCGCGCGTTACCTTCAGAAGGGACGCAAGGTCGCCGTCATCGGCGAGCTGCAGGCGCGTACCTACGAAGCAACCGACGGCACGACCCGTATGTCGCTTGATGTATCGGCAGACGAAGTCGAGTTCCTGACGCCGAAAGCGGCGGACGATTCCGGCAGCGGTTATTCCGCACCGAGACCTTCCGCGCCCGCCCAGGATCTCGCCGGATTCACCGACATCAATACCGACGACTTACCGTTTTAATTCAAATTTATCAGGAGGCATCACATGGAAGATCGTAAACTGCGTCCCCGTCGTCCGAGAAGCAGAC
>CAMORL010000056.1 GCA_946623765.1 uncultured Clostridia bacterium | reverse complement strand
CCGCAAGCTTTTCCGCCGCCGCCATCAGCTCTTCCGCGGGATAGACCGCATTGACCAGACCGATGCGCAGCGCTTCGTCCGCCTTGATGTTCTTTGCGGAATAGATCATCTGCTTCGCCATGCCGGGTCCGATCAGCCGCGCAAGCCGCTGTGTGCCGCCGAATCCAGGCGTGATGCCGAGCCCCGTTTCGGGCTGACCGAACACTGCCGTGTCGCTTGCGAGGCGGATGTCGCACGCCATAGAAAGCTCACAGCCGCCGCCCAAAGCGTAGCCGTTGACCGCAGCGATGACCGGGATCGGCAGCGTTTCGATCCGGCGGAACGCATCGTTGCCGCGCTTGCCGAATGCCTCGCCTTCGGCTTTGGTCAGCGTCGACATTTCGCCGATGTCCGCGCCGGCGACAAACGCTTTTTCGCCGCTGCCCGCAATGATCAGCGCGCGGATCCCGGGATCGGCGTTTACCGTGTCGACAAGCGTATTCAAATCTTCCAATACTTCGGAGTTCAGCGCGTTCAGCGCTTTCGGGCGGTCGATCAGGGCGATCGCAATATTGCCCTTCTTTTCAAACAGGATGTGATTCATAAAAGCCTCCGGAAAGACGGTTTACCCGCAATCGGGCAGTTTATACTTTATAACAATATGATTATAAACCATTTTCGCATACTTATCAAGTACGATTCCCGGTTTTGAGGGATCGTATATTATCCGGTTTTTGTTTACGAATTGCCCGTGCTGTGCTATAATCCCGTTCGGAAAAAACCGCAGTATGAGGGAACCATGGAAAACAAGGAACGCAATTCAAAAAAGATTCTCGGGCACGTCTTTGCGCTGATCTCGATCGTGGTGTGGGGAAGCTGCTACGTGCTGACAAAGAATCTGCTTTCGGCAGGCTTTACCGCGCTGCAGATCACGCCGATCCGCATGGCGCTTGCCTACGTGGTGCTGCTTGTCATGCGCCCGAAGTTTCAGCGTCTTTCGTGGAAGGACGAGGGCATGTTCATCCTCATCGGCATCTTCGGCGGCAGCGTGTATTTCTTCCTGCAAAACACGGCTTTAACCTATACCTACGCCGCAAACGTCAGCATCATCGTGTGCTTGTCCCCCATCTTCACCGCGGTCCTTGCTGCGCTCTTCTCCCGCGGGAACGAGCGTCTCGGCAAATTCCTTCTGTTCGGCTCGCTTCTTGCGATCGCGGGCGTGGTGCTGGTCGTGCTGAACGGCAGCCTGAACTTTCATCTGAGCCCGGTCGGGGACCTTCTTGCCCTTGCCGCCGGCATTTCGTGGGCTGTCTATTCGATCCTCATCAAAAAATACACCGAAACAATGGACGGCTTTTTAGTCACGCGCCGCGTGATGTTCTGGGCGTTTGTCACCTCGATCCCGCTGATGTTTTTCACCGACGGCATGCCGAACCTTACCCCGCTGTTTACGGAGCCGAAGGTACTTTTAAGCTGGCTGTTTTTGGGGATTTTAGGCAATGCGGTCTGCTTTGCGATCTGGAACATCGCGTTTCGCGAGCTCGGCGTGGTCGTGACAAACAACTACCTCTACGGCTCGCCGTTCGTCACGCTGATCGTGGGCTTTCTGCTCCTTCACGAACCGATCTCCTGGATGGGCGTCGTCGGCGCGGTTCTGATCACCGCAGGCGTCATTCTGGCGCAGCGGGATAAGCGAAGCGCATAACAAAAGAAATGCAGCAGGCTGTGATCGCTCACAGCCTGTTTGTTTTGCCCATACGTAAAATCCCGAACCGATTTTGTTCTTTCGTCCGATGTATCATACGGCGAGCTGTTTGATTATTTATCGAGCACTTCCACCTGAATGGGCTTGGCAGCTTCTTCCATCGCGGCAAGCTCGTCGGGCGTGAGGACGATGTCGAGGCACTTTGCGTTGTTTTCGACATTTGCGGGCTTTCGCATGCCGACCAAAAGACTCATGTTCGGATACTGTGCGAGCGCCCACGCCTCAAAGAGCTGCGAAAAACTGCAGTTGTGCGCTTCGCGGATCGGCTCCCAAAGATCGAACGCGCGGCGCAGTCCTGCCTTGACCTCCGGCTGCACCCACGGGATGCGGGAACGGATGTCCGTTTTTACGAACGTGCGGTCCATGAACGCGGGCGAGGTCAGAAATCCTTCTTCGAGCACGCCGTAGGTCTGGAACGTCGTGCCGTATTTTTCGCATTCCGGAAAATAATCGCGTCCGTGAAACGGGCTTAAAATGCTGAAAAACTCCTGCACCGTATCGACGTGTCCGCCGACGCTCTGGTATTCCGCAAGATCTTTCGGTTGGCTGTTGCTGAGTCCGTAGGCGCGGATCTTTCCCTGCTCCTTCAATCGTTCCAGCGCTTCGACCGTGTCCGAAACCGGGAAGCTTTTGCATACGTAATGCACGATCACGGAATCGAGATAATCGGTCTCTAAGCGGCGCAGAGAATCCTCGACGTCGCGCGCGATCGCTTCCGGTCTCGTATCGTTGTTGACGGTATAGCCGTCGCGCGAATAGTGGAAGTTGCCGCCCTCGTTCCGCCAGTTTAACGAGCATTTCGTCTGCACAACAAAGTCGTGCCGTCTGCCTTTCAGCGCGCAGCCGAGCAGCCGTTCGCTTTCGCCTGTGCCGTAGACCGGCGCGGTGTCGATATAGTTGATGCCGAATTCCTGACAGGCGGATAGCAGATTGTTCGCCTCCGCTTCGGTCGAATCGTGATCCGACCACACGCTGCCGCCGCCCAGTCCCCATGTGCCGAGTGCAACGGCGGAAACGGAAAGATTGCTGTTTCCGAGCTTGCGATACTGCATAAAACCCTCCTCAATCAAGGTTGAAATCATTGACGTCGTCGATGGATTCGCCGCCGATGCCGGGACCGACTCTGCCCGCGATCAGGTAGCAATGCTCGATCGGATCAAACACGATGCGGTGCAGCAGACGGAATTCCTCGACCTTGCCGGTCGAAGCGACGTGTGTGCGCGGTCCGGTGCAGGGGTGCACGATATCGCCGATGCGAACGTGCCCCTCGTCCACATAGGTGATCGGCAGATCGGACGCGATCGCGGTGCTGACCTTCAGTTCGAGCTCGTCGAGATCGACGTCCGGCTCTTTCTCGTCGAACGCGAGCAGAAAGCCGTGCTTGATGTCGCGATGCCGCGCGCGTGCATATTCCTTCGGCGGCAGAAAAATCTCGCAAAGGTCCTCGGCAGTGTGCGCCATGCGGCGATAACCGATCGACCGCGCGACCTTGTCATGCAGCTCCGAGGGAAGCGGACCGAAGATCGTCGGACGGGATATGATGATCTCGTCGCCGACGCCGATCATGAGGTCCGCGTTTCTGCCGTTCAAAAACGGATAGATCATGTCGAAATGCTCGACGATGACGCGTTTGCCCTTTTCGATCGCGTGGAGAATTGCCTCCGCAAGCGTGCCCAACTGCGTGAATGCCGCCTCGAACCGAACGTCAAGATGATAGGTGTGCGCCATGAAAAACCCGTAATCGTCGATGTCGAGGATCGGCAGCGGACGCACGTTCACGCCGTTGTCGTCGTTGGTCAGCTCCAACCCCGGGAACATGCCTTTGATCAGCATGCTCTTGCCGGAACCGGCTTCACCGATGATGCCGATCAGCTTATCATACGGCGACAGGTACATCTGTGCGATCTGCATGCCGAGATCGTACATGCGATCGCGTCCGCGCGGCGCGAAAAAGACGCTGTAGTAATGGCTTTGTTGCATTCTTCCGGAATACGGCATAGGCTCCTCCTGCATCGTTCAATCATTAACACTGTTATTATAATACACCCCGCCGCTTTTCTCAACCCGGAAATGCGGTAACCCGTGTTATTTTCCTTCAGGTTTCATTTTTCCTGTTGACAGCACCCCCGATTATCGTTCGAAATCGCGGCTTTTCTGCGTCCATGCAAAACGTCGTTCGTCATTGCCGCATATTCATGAATGTGCTTGCGGCATTTCCGTCCGAGTGTTATACTTTACGGAGAATAACGGAAGTGAAAGGATCTTGCTGTTTATGACCGGAACACGAAAGAGGCGCACGGCGGTGCTGCTCGCTGCGGGCGGCGTGCTTATGCTGCTCGCGCTTGCTTCGCTGACGGTCGGACGCTACCCCGTGCCGCTTTCGGAGGTCGTGCGCGCGCTGTGGCGTCGATTCCTTTCGCTGTTCGGCGGCTTGCACGAGGCGGCAGACGCAATGGAGCGCGCGGTCGTCAACGTTCGCCTGCCCCGTGTCGTCATGGCGATCCTTGTCGGCTGCTCGCTTTCGGCGGCAGGAACGGTGTTTCAGGGCGTGTTTCAAAATCCCATGGCGTCGCCGGACATTCTCGGCGCGTCAAGCGGCGCGGCGTTCGGCGCTGCGCTGGCGATTCTTCTGGGCTGTTCGACGCGGCTCATTACGGCGTTTGCGTTCGCAGGCGCGCTCCTTTGCGTGGTCATCGTGTTTCTCATTGCGCAGCGCGCGCCGGGCATGCGGGTGGTCAATCTGATCCTTGCGGGGATCATGATCGGCTCGCTGTTTTCGGCGGGCACGTCATATCTGAAACTCGTTGCGGATCCCTCGAATCAGCTTCCCGCAATCACCTACTGGCTGATGGGCTCGCTGTCCGGCGTGCGGCTTTCGGCGATCCCGACTGCGGCGGTGCCGATGGCGATCGGGCTTGTGCCGCTGCTCCTGCTTCGGTGGCGGCTGAACCTTCTGAGCCTGGGCGAAAGCGAAGCGCGCGCGCTCGGCGTGAACACGGATCTGCTGCGCGGCGTGCTGATCCTTTGCGCCACGCTCGTGACGGCGGCGTCGATTTCGGTCTCCGGCATGATCGGCTGGGTGGGATTGGTGGTTCCGCATCTTTCGCGCAAGCTTGTCGGCAGCGACCACAGGGGACTTTTGCCCTGCTCGATGCTGATCGGCGCTTCGTTTCTGCTTCTGACAGACAACATTTCACGCAACCTCCTTGCGGTCGAGATCCCGCTCGGCATCCTCACCGCGGTCGTCGGTGCGCCGTTCTTTATCATTCTGCTGATGCGAAAGGAGAAAACGCTGTGAGCCTTTCAATCCGCGATCTGCAGTTTGCCTATCAACAAACGCTCGTGCTCGACGGCATCGGCTTCGACGCCGCGTCGGGCGAGCTTCTGATGATCCTCGGCGCAAACGGCGCCGGAAAGACAACGCTGTTCCGCTGCATTCTCGGTGAACAGAAGCGTTATAAGGGACGCATTGAAATCGACGGCGTCGACGCGCGCACGCTTTCCGCGCGGGAAACCGCACACCGCATCGCGTACATTCCGCAGACGCACGCGATGACCTTTCGTTATTCGGTGCGCGACATGGTTCTGATGGGCACGTCGCACGGGCTGTCGCCGGTCGCGTCCCCGCATGCGCGCGAGCTTCGGATCGCCGACGACGCGATGAGGCGGATCGGCATTCTGAGCCTTGCCGACCGCAGTTTTGACCGGCTGTCCGGCGGTGAGCAGCAGCTTACGTATATCGCCCGCGCGCTTGCGCAGCAAACGAAGATCCTGCTCATGGACGAGCCGACCGCCTCGCTCGATTACGGCAACCAGATGCGCGTTCTCTCCGTGATCGGCGGGCTGAAACAGGACGGCTATACGGTGCTGCTGTCCACGCACAACCCGCAGCACGCGCTGTGGTTTGCAGACCGCGTGCTTGCGATGCAAAACGGCCGCGCGATCGGCTTCGGCGCACCGAAGGACACGCTGACCGAACCGCTGTTCCGAACGCTTTACGGCACGGACGTCGCCCTTGTCGAAACGGAACGCGGCACCGTGATCCTGCCGCCCAAACCGGAATTAACGGGCATGCCCGAAGAAAAGGAGATACCATCATGAAAAAAGGACTGTGTGCATTGCTTGCCGCGCTGATGCTGCTTGCGGCGATCGGCTGTGCAAATATGCCCGCGCCGACCGAAGCGCCGGCGGAGAACACGGCAGAGGCGCAGGTTGAGAACCCGACCGAAGCGCCTGCGTCGGAGCCTGCCGCGCCCGATCCAAAGCCGGACACGCCGCAAAACGAAACGTTTGCGTTTACGGATTCTGCAGGACGCACGCTGGAGATTCCGACAAACCTCGAACGCGTCGCGATCTCGGGACCGCTTGCGCAGATCGCGGTGTTCGCGCTGTGCCCGGACAAGCTCGTCGGGATCGCGCAGAAGTGGGACAAGAGCGCGGAACAATTTCTTGCGACCGAATACTATAACCTTCCGGAGCTCGGGCAGCTTTACGGCGGCAAGGGCGAGCTGAACCTCGAAACGCTGCTTCAAAGCGGCGCGCAGGTCGTGATCGACGTCGGCGAACCGAAGGGCACGATCAAAGAGGATCTGGATGCGCTGACGGAGCAAACGGGCATTCCGTTCGTGCATATCACGGCGACGATCGCCACGATGGGCGACGCATACCGCAAGCTCGGCGAGCTTCTGAACATGCCGGACGAAGCGGAGACGCTTGCCGCCTACTGCGACGAAACGTACGCAAAAGTGCTTGCGGCGGCGAACGGCGTCGAAAAGGTTCGGCTTCTGTACATCACGGGCGATCAGGGACTGAACGTGATCGCAAAGGGCAGCTACCACGCGGAGATCATCGATCTGCTCTCGGACAACCTTGCGGTCGTGGACAGCCCGTCGAGCAAGGGCACGGGCAACGAGGTCGATATGGAGCAGATCATGCTGTGGAATCCGGACGTGATCCTGTTCGCGCCGGGAAGCTGTTATGCCTCGGTCGGCACGGATCCGATGTGGAGCGAGATCACCGCGATCAAGACCGGCAATTACTATGAAGTGCCGATGGGACCGTACAACTGGATGGGCTTCCCGCCTTCCGTGCAGCGGATCCTCGGCATGCTCTGGATGGCAAAGCTGCTCTATCCGGACGCCGCGGATTATGACCTTCGCGATGAGGTCAAAACGTACTTCAACCTGTTCTATCACTGCGACCTGTCCGACGCAGACTACGACACGCTGGTCGCAAACTCAATCGGTGCGCGGGAAACACTCGCCCCGGCGGCATAATAAAACGACATAAAAAGGACTGCTGAAGGGCGCTTTATAAGGAAGCGCCTCTCTTTTCATAAGCAGAATGATTGACTGCGCCGGTCGGCGATACTATAATGGAACTAACAAACGGAAGCGAAGAGGTGCGCACGATGCTGGAAATACTGAAAGCGAGATTTTCGGAACACAAGGAACTGCATCCGGATCTGGAATGGTCCGAGGTGGAGCGTCGGCTGTGCGAAGCTCCCGCCGCCCTCGCGGTTTTGCAGAGGATGGAGGAAAGCGGCGGCGAGCCGGACACCATCGGCTATGATCCCAAGACGGGAAAGCTCATTTTCTGCGACTGCGCAAAGGAATCACCCGCCGGGCGCAGAAGCCTGTGCTATGACGAAAAGGCTTTGCAGGGGCGCGCAAAAAATCCGCCGTCCGGCAGTGCAGAACAAAAAGCGAACGAAATCGGTGTTTCGATGATGACGGAGGAGCTTTACCGCAGACTGCAGAGTCTCGGTTCGTTCGATCTGAAAACATCAAGCTGGATCGCCACGCCGGATAGTATTCGCAGCAAGGGAGGCGCGCTGTTCTGCGAGCGGCGCTACGATACCGTGTTCACTTTTCACAACGGCGCGGATTCCTACTATTCCGTGCGCGGGTTCAGAGGGTATATTCTGATCTGAATGCCGGACGCAATGAGAAACGCCTGCCGTTTGCCGAGCACGTGGGACGGTTGATTTGTCGAAAGGCAATGCCTGCAAGGCGATCCGAACGGTGCGGAAATGATAGTATTACCAACAGATTATTATGGTTTGACGCGCGTCGATATATATGAGAGTCCGGATGAAGAAAAAAGATGCGGTCCGCAATGATTGAATTGCAGACCGCATTTTTTGCATTGACAAACGGATTTGGGAGGATTGTTTCATTTGCCCTCCCTTGACAGACCGCCTTTCGCGCGGCAGTCTTTTTGTGCAGAGGCTTATACCGTTTCGAGATAAGCCTTCCTGCCGGTCTCGTAGAGGTTGTGTCCTTCGCTGTCGATGACGCAGACGACGGGAAGGTTTTCGACCTCCAGTCGTCTGACCGCTTCCGCGCCGAGATCCTCATAACAGACGATCTCGGCTTTTTTGATGCAGCTACTGAGCAGCGCGCCTGCGCCGCCGATCGCGGCAAAGTAGACCGCGCCGTGCTCTTTCATGGCGGCGACGACCTCGGCGCTGCGTTTGCCCTTGCCGATCATGCCGGTTTCGCCCGCGGCGATCATCATGGGCGAATACGCATCCATGCGGTAGCTCGTCGTGGGACCTGCCGAGCCGATGACCTGACCCGGCTTTGCCGGCGTCGGTCCGACGTAATAGATGGTGGCGTCCTTGACATCGAAGGGCAGCGGCTTGCCGTCTTTCAAAAGCTCGCAGAGACGCTTATGCGCCGCGTCGCGCGCGGTGTAGATGACGCCGGAAAGCAGGCAGCTTTCGCCGCTTCTGATCGTTCTTGCAATCTCCCGCGTGATGGGAAGCTGAATCTTTCGTTCCATGCGATCCTCCTTACAGCACGGCGGTCTTGTGCCGCGTGACGTGGCAGTTGATGTTCACCGCAACGGGCAGCCCCGCAATGTGCGTCGGCATCCATTCGATGTTGACCTGAAGCGCGGTGGTGCGTCCGCCGAAACCCTGCGGTCCGACGCCGAGCGCATTGATCTTTTCGAGCAGTTCCGCTTCGAGATCCGCATAGAACGGATCGGGATTGCGCTCGTCCGTGCTGCGCATCAGCGCTTTTTTTGCAAGGAGCGCGGCCTTGTCGAACGTGCCGCCCAATCCCACGCCGACCACGATCGGCGGGCACGGATTGGGTCCCGCCTCCTCGACGGTTTTCAAAACGAACGCCTTGACGCCCTCGATGCCGTCGGACGGTTTCAGCATGGCAAGACGGCTCATGTTCTCGCTGCCGAAGCCCTTCGGCGCGACGGTGATTTCAAGCTTGTCGCCCGGCACGATCTCGGTATAGAGCATCGCAGGGGTGTTGTCGCCGGTGTTGACCCTGCGCAGCGGATCCTTCACCACGGATTTCCGAAGATACCCTTCGCCGTAACCCTTGCGCACGCCCTCGTCAACGGCGGCGCGGATGTCGCCTTCGATGTGCACGTCCTGTCCGATCTTCAGAAACACGCAGCACACGCCGGTGTCCTGACAGATCGGGACGGTGTTCGCTTCCGCGATCCCGTAGTTTTCGATGATCTTATCCAGAATGCCCTGCGCGGTTTCCCACGGCTCGCTTTTGCGGGCTTCCTCGATGCGCTTTTTGATGTCGCACGGCAGCACGCAGTTTGCTTCGATCGCAAGCCGCGCAATCGTTTCGGTCAAAAGATTTGCCTGAATGGTTCTCATAGCGTTCTCCTTACTGCAGCACTTCGCGGATATGGTCGATGACGGTGCCGTCGCGATAGATGACGTCCGCGACGATCTTCTCGCCGAGACGCGGCTTGTCCGGCACGCCGTTCGTGCGCTCCGCAAGCTCCTTGAGCTCGTGAATATCGACGACCTTGATTCCCGCGTCTCTGAGACGAAGCGCAAGCTCCTTGTCCTTCGGATTGACCGCGACGCCCTTCTGCGTAACGAGCACGTCGATCGTGCTGCCCGGGGTGGAGACGCAGGTCACGCGGT
>CAMORL010000055.1 GCA_946623765.1 uncultured Clostridia bacterium | reverse complement strand
TACAACTGGCAGGGCGAGGACGATTACGTGAAGATCATGAACCTTGCCGTGCATCCCGATTTCCGCGGGCGGGGCTATGCGCATCGGCTTTTGAATCATGTCACGCAGGAGATGTCCGCGCTTGGCATGAAGCGCTTCTGCGCCGAGACCCGCGCGTCGAACAAGGCGATGCAGAAGGTCTTTGCCGACTGCGGCTATCGTTTCCGGAAGGAAGAAGACGTCGGCTTTGCGCATCCGAAGGAAAACGGATATAAGTACATTCTGGAGCTTTGACGAAGAAGATGATCGTACGATGCTCCTGATGTCGCGCAAGATTGTTGTGAAACAAATGAGGCACACAAGCATAGCCTTCCCCTTTGAGGGGAAGGTGGTCCCGAAGGGATCGGATGAGGTGGACACGCAAAAAGCGTAAGCTTTTGCGGATAAATGAAACAGAATTCTTTACACCTCATCCGCCTAACGGCGAACACACTCCGCTTGCGCTTCGTTTCAGCGGAGCCGTCGCGCGTTTGATCGCGCGTCGCTATCTCTTCTCCTCAAGGAGAAGGCAAAAAGACATGATAGGGTAAAAACTGCGCCTTAGGAAAAAGAGTAAATTTCAAACGATAGTATCAGGAGGCACGTATGGATCCGAAATTTGAACCGCTGTTTACGCCGTGGAAGGTCGGGAACGTCACGATCAAAAACCGCATCGTCATGCTGCCCATGGAGGGGACCAATATGATCCAGTGGGAGGCAAAGACCGGCGTCGTCAAGGGCATCGACAAATTCTATGAGGACCGCCGCGATCAGAACATCGGGCTGTTTATTCCGGGGCTCATTCCGCTGATTTCCATCATCGGCAAAAAGTGGGTCTATCGGCATCCAGAGGTATTCGAAAAGGTCCGCCCGATTGTCGACGGGATCCATCAGAGCGGCGCAAAGATCTTTTTCCAGATCAGCGCGGGGTCCGGTCGATCCATGCTGCTGCCGCCGATTCTGAAGCCGTTTATCCAAAAGGGCGTATTGCATAAAATCGCCTCGCCGCTGCTTGCGAACAAGTGGTGGTGGTCCGCGCCGGACGACAACGAGCCGAACGTCTGGAATCCTTCCGTCAAAATGGACCTGTTCACGGACAGGATGATCGAACGGTTTATTTACGCCTTCGGACAGACGGCGCTGCGCTGTAAAGAAATCGGCTGCGACGGCGTGGAGATCCACGCGGTGCACGAGGGGTATCTTTTGGATCAGTTTGCGATGCCGTACACCAACCACCGCACCGACAAATACGGCGGCAGTCTCGAAAACCGTCTGCGCTTCGCCTGCGACATCGTAAAGGAAATCAAAAAGGTCTGCGGTGCGGACTTCCCCGTGTCGATCCGCTATTCCGTGCGCTCCATGACCCGCGGGTTCAACGAAGGCGCGGTTCCCGGCGAAGACTTTACGGAGGCAGGGCGCACAATGGAGGAATCCGAACGGGCGATCAAAATCCTCGAGGAAGCCGGCTACGACATGTTTAACTGCGACAACGGCACCTATGACGCGTGGTTCTGGGCGCATCCGCCGGTGTACGCGCCGCTGAACATGAATCTCAAAGACGTCGAGCATATCAGACAGTTCACCACAAAGCCGGTCGTGTGCGCGGGACGCATGCAGCCGGATGCCGCGGCAGAATCCATCGCCGCGGGCAAAATCGACGCAATGGGCGTCGGGCGGCAGCTTCTGTGCGATCCGGAATATGTGACGAAGATCAAAGAGGGACGCATGGAGGACGTGCGTCCGTGCATCGCGTGTCACGGTGCTTGCCTGACGTTCTTCGGGCTGAACGGCAAGGGAACGGATATCGATCCGATGCATGTGGAGATGGGACGGTGTGTGCTGAACCCATGGACGAACAACGAAACGAAGTATTCGAAAGATCCCGCAAAGAACCCGAAGCATATCGCGGTCATCGGCGGCGGGATCGGCGGCATGGAGACCGCGATCCAGGCGCGGCTTCGCGGACACAGGGTCGATCTCTATGAAAAGACCGACCGGCTCGGCGGCGTGTTCAACGCGGCGGCGGCGATGTCGTTCAAGGAAAAGGATCGGGAGCTTCTCGTCTGGTACCGGAAGCAGCTAAAAACCTGCGGCGCGGCGGTGCATATGAACACAGAGATCACCGACCTCGACGCGCTCGATGCGGACGTGATCGTGATCGCAACCGGCGCGCATGCAAGGACGCTTCCGATTCCGGGCGCAAAGACGGCGATCACCGCAACGGATTTTCTCGACGGCAAGGCGAAAACCGGCGATCGCGTCGTAATCGTCGGCGGGGGACTCACCGGCTGCGAGATCGCCTATGAGCTTGCGCTGCAGGGAAAACATCCGTCGGTCGTCGAGATGACGCCGTACCTTGTCGGCGCGCGCGGCATCTGCATGGCGAACTCGTCGATGCTCCGGGAGCTTCTGCGCTTCCATCAGGTTCCCGCATATCTCAATGCGACGGTTGAAGCGATCACGGACGAAGGCGTTGTGCTGAACACGCCGGAGGGAAAGAAGTCCGTGCCCGCGGATTCGGTCATTCTCTCGGTCGGCTACACGCCGGACGCGCGTTTTGCGGCGAAGAAAGAGCAAAAGGGCAGCCGTCCCGTGTATTTTGTAGGGGACTGCGACAAGGTAGGAAGCCTGAAAACCGTCGTCAAACAGGCGTACGAACTGGTACAAACCATTTCCTATCGATAAGGAGGACGCTATGATCCGAAACAAGAATATCGTGATTACCGGCGCGTCAAGCGGAATCGGAAAATCCATCCTGGACCTTCTTGCCGCAAAGGAGAACGGCAACCGCATCGTTGCGGCAAGCCGCAGCATCGGAACGCTCGCCGGCTTCGGCGAAAACGTGATCCTGTTTCCCTGCGATCTCAGTACGCAGGCGGGCGTCGACGCGCTCTTTGAAAAAGCCGAAGCGGTTTTTTCCAAAATCGACATTCTGATCTGCAACGCCGGCGCGCCGTATTATGAGCGGTACGATTACGAGGATTGGAACAGGATCGAGCGGATCTTCTCTCTCAACACGTTTTCGTGCATGTACAGCTATTCGAAATATCTGAACCATCTGAACGGGCGCGACGGAAAACTGGTCTTTACGATCTCCGCAATGGGTGAAATGGCGCTGCCCGGCTATGCGCTGTATGCGTCCACAAAGTTCGCGATGAAGGGCTTTCAGCAGGCGATCCGCATCGAATCGC
Source organism: uncultured Clostridia bacterium (assembly GCA_946623765.1). The sequence continues at coordinate 6,765 of CAMORL010000055.1, read as the reverse complement.
CGAAGAATCTCATAATCACCTGCGTCTATCCGGTATCGACCAAAACAAATTTCTTTGAAGTCGGCGGCGCGGGAACGAAGGTCGAACAGCCGTTCCCGGTGCAGACGGCGGAGGCTGTGGCGAAAGCGGCGATCAAAGGCGTGGAGAAGGGACGCAAACAGGTTTATCCGTGCCCGATCTATCTGCCGAGCCGGTTTTTGATGAACGTGCTGCCGCCGGTTCGCCGGCTGTATCTCAGAAGCCAGCATCAGATGCTGCTGCGCTTTCTCGCACGCAAGCAAAAAGACGGAAAGGAGGCTTCCTGATGGCGCATACGCAAAAAACCGTACACGAGATCGTCGAACGCCAGCGGGCATTCTTCCGCACAGGCACGACGCTCGACGTGGATTTTCGCATCGAACAGCTGAAAAAACTGAAGCAGGCGGTGATCGATCACAGAGACCTGCTTGAATCCGCGCTTTATGAGGATCTCAACAAGAGCCGGACCGAAGCGTATCTGTGCGATCTCGGACCGGTGATTGTCGAAATCAACGAGATTCTCAAAGGCATTCGGAAGTGGGCGCGACCCGAGCGTCATTTTTCCGGGCTGATGTGCTTTCCGAGCACGTCGACGACGGTTTACAAGATGCCCTACGGCGTGTCGCTCATCATTTCTCCGTTCAATTTTCCGATTCTTTTGACGCTCGGTGTGCTTGCGGCAAGCATTTCGGGCGGCAACACGGCGGTGCTGAAAACAAGCTCGAAGTCCGCGGCAAGCACGAAAGCGCTGAAAAAGCTCATCGCCGATACATTCCCGGAAGATTATGTAACCGTGATCGACGGCGGGCACGACGTCGCGGACATGTGTCTTTTAGAACGCTTTGACAAAATCTTCTATACCGGCTCGCCCGCAGTCGCAAAGCACGTACTGGAGGAAGCCGCGAAGAACCTGACGCCGGTTGCGCTGGAACTCGGCGGCGAAACCGGAAACTGGTGTATCGTAAGGAAGGATGCAAACCTTCGGGACGCGGCGCGCAAGATCGCGTTTTTCAAGCTGTGCAACGCCGGACAGATCTGCATCAACATCAATCAGATCGCCGTCGCGGAGGAGGTCGCGGAACCGTTTTTAGCGGAATTGAAAAAGGAATTCATCCGGCAGATCGGTGAAAAAGCGGAAAACAATCCGGATTATCCGAGGCTCATCACGGAAAAAGTCTATGAAAAATGTGAATTTCTGACCGAACAATATCGCGACCGTGTGATCTTCGGAGGGACCGGAAACCGGGAAGCGGTCAAGTTTTCTCCGACCGTCCTGTATCCGGTCGGGATCGACGAAGAGATCGTGCAGCACGAACTGTTCTGTCCGCTGCTGCCGGTCGTGCCGTATCGGGACAATGAAGTCGAATCGCTTCTTTCCGTCATTTCGGAACGTGAGCATCCGCTTTCGATGTATGTCTTTACGTCGGACAAGCGCTGGGCAAAGCGCGTGATGCGCACGCTGCAGTTCGGCGGCGGCTGCGTCAACGAGGTCTGTATTCACATGATGGTGAAGGGCGTTCCGTTTAACGGAACCGGTCATTCCGGCATGGGAGCCTATCACGGCGAATGGGGCTTTCGCGAGTTTACACATCCGCAGACGGTACTGTTCGGCAAGACGCATCTGAATCTGCCGCTTCGCGAGCATCCGTATTCCGGAAAAGCCGGCGAACAAAAACGTACCCTTCTGAAATGGTTTGAACGATGATGTATAAAACGGATTTGATGGCTTGCGACCCGCATAAAAACGATCGCATCATATTGACGGATCTGAAAGATCGGAAGATCGGCACGGCAACCAAGGAGGAGGCGCATCGGAACGGACTTCTTCACCGCGCATTCTCTGTGCTGCTGTACCGGGATAAAGAAGGAGCGCGGAACTATCTGCTCTCACGGCGTGCGGCAGAAAAATACCATTGCGCGGGACTTTGGGCAAATTCCTGCTGTTCGCACCCGCGCGACGGTGAAACGCTTCCGGACGCCGCATATGCGCGTGTCAAAGAAGAGCTCGGATGCACGGCGGAAAACCTGAAGGAGATCGGACGGTTTGTATACCGCGCGGTCTTTTCGGACGGAATCACGGAATACGAATGCGATCATGTGCTGATCGGAAGATACGCAGGCCTGCTTAATCCGGATCCCTCGGAAGTTTCGGAAACGCGCTGGGTTACGGAACAGGATCTGAACGAATGGATCACGCATGAACCGGAGCGCTTTGCACCGTGGGCGTTTACCGTGTTTTCCATGGCGATCGATGCGGAAAAACAAGGAAGAACGGAAATGGTATGAACAATATTGTTTCCGAAACAAAATCATGGTATACTGAATAAAAAATAAGGAAAAGAGGTTTCATATGGGGAACAGTTTTCTGAAAACGCCGGGCGGATTCGGTTCGGATGAAAACCGGAACAACCGTCCTCAAAGGGACGGCGGTTCACGGAATACGGTTCAGGGAAACAAACAGAATCCGTATGCCCGTACTTCCGAAACATCGCAGTATAACCACGGACAGCAGACATATTACGATCAGAGCGAACTTTATAACAACGATCGCGATTCGTATGAAAGCTATGAGGAAGAGGAATTGTACGGCAATCCGACGCCTCCTTACAGATATGAACCGGAACCTCAGCCGGAAAAAAAGAATACCGTCATGATCGTTATGATCTGCGTTCTCGCATTTCTGCTGATTGCCGGCGCAGCTTTTATAACGGTATGGCTGCTGATAATGAAAAATAATGAAAATAAACAAGACGGGAACACAACCCCGACGCCGGTGCAGACCGCAGTTGTGACGCCGACCGAAATTGAAGGTGATATCGTCATTCAAAATGAAACGCCGACGCCGGTAATCGTTGAAACCACGACGCCTCCTCCGGCTGTTGTCACGCAGAGCCCGACGCCGACAGAGACTCAAACGCCGACGCCTCCTCCGACGCCCACGCCCACGCCTCCTCCCACGTCCGTTCCTTCGAGCTTTACGTTCGGCGGCGCAACGATTCCCGCCGGAACCAAGGAAATCACCGGAACCAAGGCCGGGTTCAATTTCAACGGCGACAGCAAAGGTCATTTTACCCACATCACAAAAGAAGAAGTGGAAACAATGGTAAAGCTGTGTCCGAATCTTCGGGTTTTGGACGTGGACTTCTGCTGGTTCGATACCTATGAACCGCTGAAGGAGTTGACAGAGCTGGAATATCTGGAACTGAAAACCTGCGGAAACAGCAGCGGCGGCGTTGCTCTCACAAACATCGACTGGATATCCGGATTGACCAATCTGAAGCATCTGAACCTTTGCCATAACAAGATCTACGACATTTCGCCCATTGAAAATCTCGATCAGCTGGAATGGCTGAGCGTTGCGGACAACGGCATAGACGACAGCGATCTCAAGTATATCAAAAACCTGACGTCGCTGAAAACGCTGTACCTGTACACGAACAATCTGAAGGACGTCTCCGCATTGAGCAGTCTGAAAAATCTGGAACTGCTGAACGTCGGAAACAACAAAAACATCAAGACCGTAAAGAGTCTGACCGGTCTTAAGAAACTCGTTGATCTGAAGGTGTTCGGAACGGCGATCGACGACCTTTCGTACTTCAAAAACTTTGCAAGACTCACAAGAGTAGACCTTGCGGGCTGCAAGAAACTCGTCTTTGACGATTACTACTATGATCTGCCGAAGTGTCCGAAGCTGAAACTGTTCATCGTCGGCAAGAACGACACCGAAGGGATTCTCGCCGGAGACGCTCTGTTCAATGAAGAATCGCCTTTGCAGTATCAGATAAAATAACGTTAACGGAAAATACCCTGCGAAATGCCTTCGCAGGGTATTTTTTATCCTTATTTCTTAATATACGCGCATCGGAACGATCAGATAAAGATACGCATCTCCCTGCACGGGACGGATGACACACGGACTGATCGGGCTGTTGAACTCGAAATAAACCGTTTCATCCGGAATGCTGTGGAGAATGTTGATTATGTATTTCGGATTGAAAGCGATGTCGATCGGATCTCCGACGATGCTGACCTCCATCGTGTCCTCTGTCCGGCCGACGAAACTCTCTGCGCTCATCGTAAGGGTATTCTCATCAAAGTGCAGCATGACGCTGTTGTTGCCTTCCCTCGCGATCAGCTGCGCACGGTCGGTGATTGTGAAAAGCTCCGACGTGTTGACCAGTACGCGGGTCTTGCATTCCTTCGGAATGATGCGCTTATAATCGATATAGTTGCCGTCCAGAAGACGCGCCGTCAGAATCGAATCGTTTACCTGGACGGTCATATGCGTCTGCGTGAGAGAAACGGTAATGTCCTTTTCGGTTTCTTCCGCCATTTTGGAAAGCTCGTTCAAAACCTTTCCCTGCACGATCGTGTGCTTATCGACGCCGCTGTTCTGCGTATGGAGTACCGTCATTGCAAACTGGAAGGAGTCCGTTGCGACAAACGTCAGCTGTTCTTCGTTCGCTTCAATGAGAGCGCCGGTCAGAACCGGACGGGAATCGTCCTGCGAAACGGCAAACACCGTTCGGTCAATCATATTTTTCAGCTGCTCCGCGTTGACCTTGATGTTCACGACATCTCCCTTTGCGCGCATGACGGGATAATCGTCAAACTCGATGCACTGCAGTCTTTGACGCACTCTGCCGCTTCTGATCTTCAGAATCATTCCTTCCTGTTCGGCATACAGCGTTTCATTCGGCATTTTCCGGAGGATCTCTGCCAAAAACTTTCCTTTTAAGATGCACTTTCCTTCTTCTTCGACCGTTGCGGGAAGCATGCATTCCTTTTGGAACATCAGATCGGAGCAGGTCAGATGCAGACCTTCCGCCGTCGCTTCGATCAAAACACCTTCCAAAACGGGCATAGAGGAACGTACCGGCAGCGCTTTGATTACGGAGAGAACACCTGAGCACAGGTCTTCTGTTTGCATGGTAAATTTCATTTCGATTCCTTTCCGGCGGTTATCCACCATTTATTCGGATTCTCTTAAGGTCCTTATGTATGTTTTTCAGTATTCTTATTATAAGTGGCTGTGGAGAAAACGGAAAACCGGTGTTTCCCGCATCTTCTTCGGGGTTTTTCCTGTGGGAGAGTATGAGGTTTGCCGGTGGAAAAGAAACGGATTTATCCATGTTATCCTAATTTTCCGCAGAACCCTCATTTTATCCACTTTACCGATCCTCAGAATGTGGATACATTCATCCCTCGCGGATTCTTACTTTGATGCTTTCGATCGTGTCTGCAAAGGAGGCGTCCTCATCGATCATCTGAGAGATCTTATTGCAGGCGGAAATCGCCGTCGTGTGATCGTTCCGGTCAAACAGCGTTGCGATTCTTTTATAAGGAAGACTCAGAAGCGTATGACAGAAATACATCGCGATCTGCCGCGGCATCACAACTTCTTTGTCGCGGCGCTGTGAAAGCAGGCTTTCCACCGGAACCGAATAATATTCCGCAACCGTGTCGCGGATTCGTTCCGGCGTAACCTCGATTTCCTTTTTCTGCGGAAGCATGTCCCTGAGCGCTTCCTTTGCAAGACTCAGCGTCAGCGGAAGTCTCTTCAGCCTTGCGTATGCGATGACGCGGTTCAGACTTCCTTCCAGTTTCCGGATGTTGTCTACAAAGTTCTCCGCAATAAAGTTGATCACATCATCGTCGATGTTTACATGCTCGTTCTGCGCGCGGTTTTTCAGAATTGCCGTTCTCGTTTCCAGATCCGGAACCTGCAGATCCGCAACCAGACCCCATTCAAATCGGGAGGAAAGACGCTCTTCAAGCGTTTTGATCTCCTTCGGCGGACGGTCCGAACTGATCACGATCTGTTTTCCGGTGGTGTGAAGCGTATTGAACGTGTTGAAGAACTCCTCCTGCGTGGATTCCTTCCCCGCGATAAACTGAATATCGTCGATCATCAGAAGATCGACGTTGTTGCGGTAACGCTGCCTGAATTCCACGATTTTTCCGGTTCGCAGCGCAAGCAGAAAGTCATTGGTGAACATTTCACACGAAACGTAAATGATGCGCGCGGAAGGATCCGCCTCCTTCACCGCATGACCGATCGCATGCATCAGGTGCGTTTTTCCGAGACCGGCGCCGCCGTACAGAAACAGCGGGTTATACGCTTTACCGGGCGCTTCGACGACCGCGCGCGCAGCTGCCTGCGCAAAATCGTTCGATTTACCGACGACGAACGTGGCGAACGTATATTTTGGATTCAGCGTCAGGGTGTTCAAAGAAACATCTTCCGCAGCGCTGCCCAAAAAATCCTTCCGCTGAGAGGGCAGGATCAGAAGAATATCGAGAATATCCGGATCCGTCTTCTGCACGGCGGAACGGACGTGGTCAAAATAATATTCCGTGACCGTGTTTTTTACGACGTCGTCCGTGGCTTCAAGAATCAGGATGCCGTTTTGCACCGTGACCGGATCGAGCGCGTCGATCCAGCGGTGAAACGTCACCGAAGAAATCTGAGGGCGGATGAGTTCCCGCGCTTCATACCAGGTTTTACTGAGATCTTCCATTCTTTTCCCCAATCTTTCAAGAAGAAACCGTCCGGCTTCTTCACAAGGCTAATCTACCTCAATTATCATAACAGAATTTTTCCGAAAAGAAAAGCGTTTTCGGGAAAAAACCCCGCCCGGATAGGGAATCGGGCGGGATTTTTTGTTTGTTTTATTGATCGCATATCCCTTAAATGGGAATACCTTAATGCGCAGCGGTTTTAGAAAGAGGCAGTTCAAAAGCGCA
>CAMORL010000054.1 GCA_946623765.1 uncultured Clostridia bacterium | reverse complement strand
GGGTCGCCGGTGTGCAGACGCACGGTCGTCTTCCCCTGCGCTTCCGCCTCGAACATGACGGAAAGCACCTCTTCAAGCGTCATTTCCGCGCTGTTAAAAACTTTGCATCCTTCTTTTTTCACGTCGAGCAGCGCCGGATTCACCAGCGATCCGGCATAGATAATGACGTCGGCTTCCCGAAGATGCCGCTGTCCGCGTACGGTGATGAGATCGGCTGCGCCGCAGCCCGCTCCGACAAAATGGATCATACGTCCTCCTTTACGATCGTCACCAGATAATAACCCGCATTCGGGGGAATGTCCTCCCGCGTGCGGTAGATGTGCTCGTTTTCCGTGCCGCAGTTTTCAACCGCGCACGCATTTGCACCGCGTTCCCGGATCGCGCCGAGAAGCGGATTCAGCTCGCCCTTCATAAAGACCTTTGTCCCGGGATATGTCAGCGCTTCCCTTGCGTTTTGACTGCCCGGCAGGATATGCAGCGCTTCGCGGTCGGTGCAGAGCGGCGTCCGCAGCGCAGCAGCCCCCGCGCAAAACGACGGAACGCCGGGAACCCATTCGACCGGGAATCCCAGAACCGAAACCTTTTCCGCAAGATACGCGAACGTCGAATAGACCGACGGATCGCCGAGCGTGACGAACACGACGTTTTTTCCGGCGGTCAGCTCCGCAGCAATTTCCGCCGCACCCGCTTCATACGCCGCTTCGCGCTGATTTCGGTCGTGCGTCATCGGCATGTCGATACAGAGCTTCGGCTTCGCATCGAGTCCGAAAACCGCGCCTTTTGCGATTTTATAGGCAAAACACTTTTCGGCGTCCCGGTGTGGAATCGCAAGCACGTCGCAGGCTTCGATCAGCCGCGCCGCCTTCAGGGTCAAAAGTTCCGGATCGCCGGGACCGACGCCGACGCCGTAAAACGTTCCGTTCATTCTGATTCCTCCATCCACGCGTTCGCCGTTCCGGTCCGGAAAAGCTCGCGGTTTTCGCCGGTAAAGACAATCACGCCGAGCGTGATCGCGCCCTTGAACCGTGCGGACAGCGCGTATTCGATGCGATCTTTCAGCGCTTTCATCGTTTCGGAAAGCAGACCCGATTTCTCCAGAATCCGCAGCATTTCGTCGGTGGTGACGCAATCAAACAGCGCGCGCGCCGTGTCTGCGTCCGCGCCTGCGCGAAGCGCCGCCGCCGCCATGAGTTCCGCGCGGCAGTCGCCCTCCTTCGAATGCGTGTTCATCATGCCGCCGGACAGCTTGACAAATTTGCCGATGTGTCCGCAAAGCAGCGCCTCGGAAAACCCCGCGTCGATTGCTGCCTCGATCGCTTTCCCGACGTAATTCGAGCATTTCACGATCCGCTCGTCCGCGATCCCGTACCGTGCGGCGAGAAAATCCGCGCCGTAGTTTCCGGGCGTCAGAATGAGACGCGACTCGCCGAGTGCTTTTCGCTGTCCGATCTCGAGCGCGATGCTGTCGATCAGCGCGTCCTCGCTCATAGGCTCCACGATCCCGCTTGTGCCGAGGATCGAGATTCCGCCTTCGATGCCGAGCCGCGGATTGAACGTCTTTTCGGCAAGCGCGACGCCCGCGGGGATCGAGATCACGATCGAAAAGCCTCGCTCCGATTCAAACGTCTCCGCCGCCTCCAGCACGGCAAGCCGGATCATTTCACGCGGGACGGGATTGATCGCCGCCTCTCCGATCTTCTGTTTCAGCCCCGGCTTGGTCACGCGGCCGACGCCGGTTCCGCCGTCGATCGAAACGCCCGGCGTGTCCGAAAACGCGGCGCGCGCATAAACGAGAACGCCGTTCGTGACATCCGGATCGTCACCGGAATCCTTCCGGATCGCGCAGGAGGCAAAGCCGTCCCCGTGCTCCGGCTCCAGCACCGGAAGCACAAGATCGATTCCTTTCGGCGTGTGCAGCGAAACCGACTCCGGCGCGTTGCCCGAAAGCAGCAGGATCGCCGCCGCTTTTGCCGCCGCCGCGGCGCACGCGCCGGTCGTGAATCCGAAGCGCAGACGCTTGCCGTCCTTCTCAATATAATACTTCTCAATGCCGGTCTCAGCCATGCAGCACCTCCGAGATCGCCGCAATGAGCGCGGCGTTTTCCGCATGCGTTTTCACCGCAATCCGCACGTCGCCGCGATCGAGTCCGTGATAATTTGCGCAGCTGCGCACAAGAATGCCCCGTTCCAGCAGGCGTTCGTAAAGCCCCGGCACGCCGGACAGCAGCAGATAGTTTGCGTCGCCGTACAGCACGCTGACGCCGCGCGCGCGAAGTTCTGCGCAAAGATACGCCTTTTCCGTGCGAAACAGCGCGCGTGCCCGTTCCGCCCAATCCGTGCAGCCCAGCGCCGCAAGCCCCGCCTTTTGCGCAACGGTCGACACGTTCCACGGCTGCACCGTTTCGGACATGCGCTCTGTCAGTTCTCCGTTTTTCGAGATCGCATAGCCGAGCCGTACCCCCGCCATGCCGTAAGTCTTTGTAAACGCGTGCAGCGTAGCCGCGCGGTCGTTTTTGCAGAGCCGTCCGACGAGCGAAAACGCCTTTTCCGCGTCGGTCAGATCCTGAAAGCATTCGTCCATCAAGAGCCATGTTCCGGTTTTTCTGCACCGGTCGAGGATCTTCACAAGCAGATCCGGATCGATGCTTTGCCCGGTCGGATTGTTCGGCGAGCAGAGCATCAAAACGTCCGTTCCCTCCGTGATCGCGTCGAGGACCGATTCCGTCAGCGCAAAGCCGTTCTCCCGGCAAAGCGGATACAGCGTCGGTTCGACTCCCGAGACGCGCAGCGCGGTTTCGTATTCCGCAAAGGACGGCACCGGCAAAAGCGCGCGTTTCGGTCGGATCGCCTGCACGAACGAAAAGATCAGTTCCGCCGCGCCGTTTCCGCACAGAATGTTCTCCGGTGCGACGCCGTGCCGTTCGGACAGCGCAGTTTTCAGGTCGGTGCAGTACGGATCCGGATAGCGATCGACCTCCTCCGCCGCCGCGCGAATTGCCGCTTTTACGGGTTCCGGCGTGCCGAACGGGTTCACGTTCGCGGAAAAATCGAGCGTGACGCGGTTATGATAGATGTCGCCGCCGTGAACGTAGTTTGTGAGAATCATATGCCGAGCCCTCCGAACAACGCGAGCGGCAGAAGGATCGCTTCCCCGATCAGCAACAGCAGCACGCTCGCGCCGTACATCAGCCTCGACGTGCGTTCCACGTCCGCCTTTTCGATCGGGCGGTCGTTATCGCCGAGCGTCGGTTTTTGCACAAGCGTTCCGAAATAGCTTGCCGGTCCCGCAAGTTCGATGTGCAGCGCGCCCGCCGCGACCGATTCGGTCTGCGCGGAGTTCGGGCTTGCATGCTTTCTGCGGTCGCGCTTCCAGATGCGGAACGCATTCTTTCCATCGAGCCCCAAAGGCCGCGCAACAGCGATCATGGCAAGCGCGGACAGCCTTGCCGGAACGAAATTTGCCGCGTCGTCCAGCTTTGCCGCGGCGCGTCCGAAATACAGGTAGCGGTCATTCTTATAGCCGATCATCGAATCCATGGTATTGATCGCCTTATAGAAAAACCCGCCGACCGCGCCGAACAGGAGCATGAACAGCATCGGCGCGATCACGCCGTCCGAAGTGTTTTCCGCAACGGTTTCCACCGTCGCTTTCAGAACCTGCGCTTCGGAAAGGTGTTCCGTATCGCGTCCGACGAGCATGGAAACCTGTTTCCGCCCGGCTTCGAGTCCGTCCGCATCAAGCGCTTTGACGACCTTGTTCGCTTCATCCCTGAGGCATTTTGCCGCAAAGCACTGCCAGCACATGATGCTGCTCATCGCAAAGTACGCCCACGGAGAAAGCAGAAAGAGTCCGAACAGAATCCCGAAGCTCACGCCCGCGGAAAGCAGCGGCACAAGGATCGCCGTCAAAAGCCCTGCGGAAAACGCGCCGCGGTCGGACTTCGGAAAGAGTCTGCGAAGGACCTTTTCGCACAGGGAAATGAGTTTTCCGATCAGCACCACAGGATGCGGCAGCCGCGCCGGGTCGCCGATCACGCAATCGATCAGAAATCCCGCCGCGACGGATAACAGAGTCAGCTGCCAAAGCGTCATGAATCCGCCCTCCCCGCAAGCATGTCGAAATCCGTGAGGATGCCCGCCGATTCCGCTGCCTCGAATAAAACTTGATTTGCCGCGTTGGTCTCACCGAACGCGCGCACGGTGCAGAGGACCTTCCCGATCGTCTGCATGCGTTCCTCCGCCCTGCGCACCGCCGCATCGTCGGCGATCGAAAACGCCGGGATCTCAAAAAGCTCCGCGCTCAGCGCCTTTGCGACCGGCCAGTCGAGATCGCTTTGGGGCAGAATCCCCGCCGCAAACGGGATTCCCGCCCGCTGCAGCGCGCGATATGTCGATATGCCGCTGCCGCCGCCGCCGATCACAAAGACCTGCGGTTCGCCCCCGACCGCCGGAAGCTCCGCGCTGCCGAACATGGCGTTGAAGCTGCCTTGCCCGATGCCGTACAGCGACGCGATATAGTCGTCCGTGAAGACGTTCTCCGGCGTGTCGCAGCGGTCGATGCGTCCGTTTGCCACGCATACGACGCGGTCCGAGAGCTTTTCCGCAAGGTCGAGCTCATGCAGGGACACGATGACTGCGACGTTCCGCTCGCGCACCATGGTTTTCAAAATGTCCAAAAGCTCCAGTTTATGCCGAATGTCGAGGAACGACGTGGGCTCGTCGAGCACGATGATCTCCGGCTGCTGCGCAATCGCGCGCGCGAGCAGGATCCGCTGCCGCTGTCCGTCGGAGGTCGCGGAAAACGGACGGTCCTTGAAATCGCCCGCGTGCACCGTTTCGACGGCTGCGTCGACGATCGCGCGGTCCTCCTTCGACAGCAGACCGAGCCGTCCGGTATACGGGTAACGCCCGGTCGCCGCAACGTCCCAGCAGGTCATAAGTTCGGCTTTGATGCGCTCGGTCATCACGATCGCAAGTTTTTTCGCGATCTCGCGCTCGCTCAGTTTCGCCATATCGCGTCCGTCGAGCACGACCGTACCGGCGATGAGCCTCAGTTCCTTGATGATGCTTTTCAGAATCGTGGATTTTCCGGAGCCGTTCGGTCCGATCAACGTCAGGATCTCGCCGCGTTTTACGCCGATTTCGATGTTTTCAATGAGCGGTTTGCCGTCGTAGCCGACGGTCATGCGCTCTGCGGAAATATAATACGTGTCCTTCATCGGTCGCCCTCCTTCTGCCGCCGCAGCATAACGAAGATGACGACCGGCGCGCCGAACACCGCGGTCACCGAGCTGATCGAAAGCTCGTTCGGTGCAAACGCCGTCCGCGCAATGAGATCGCAGAAGAGGCAGAACACCGCCCCGCCCAAAAAGCATGCGGGGATCATCACGATCGGCTTTGCGGTCTTGAACAGTCTTCGCATCAGATGCGGCACGGCGACGCCGACAAAGCTGATCGGTCCCGCGAACGCGGTCACGCAGGCGGAAAGGATACCGGACAGCAGGATCAGCGCGATCCGAAACGCCTTGATATTCACGCCCATATTGCGCGCATAAACCTCGCCGAGCTGATACGCGCCGATCGGTTTGCTCATGAAAAACGTGACGGCAAGCGCGGGCAGCACGACCGCGGCGATGACGATCACGTTGTCCCATTGGATGCTTGCAAAACTGCCCATCGCCCAGTCGTGGAGCTTGACGATATTCGAATCGTCCGCAAACCGTATCACGAACTCCGTAATCGCCGAACAGATGTATCCGATCATGACGCCGCAGATGATGAGCATCGACATGCGCTTGACCTTATAGGAGATCGCGAGCACGAAGCCCATCGAAAGCATTGCGCCGACAAACGACGCGGCGATCAGCACGACCGAGCCCACGACGATCCCGCGGCTCAAAAAGGCGATCATCGTGACCGACAGCACCAGCTTCGCGCCGGAGGAGATGCCGAGCGTGAACGGACCCGCAATCGGATTGCCGAAAAAGGTCTGCAGCAAAAAGCCGGACAGCGCCAGCGCGCCGCCCAGAAGAATGGCGGGAAGGATGCGCACCATGCGTACGTCCATCACGATCACGCGATGCGGGCTTGATGCGTGCAGCAGTCCGTCGAACACCTCGGAAAGCGTCATCGTCGTGCTTCCTGCGGCGATGTTCCAGAATGCGAATGCGAGCAGCAGAACGGCAAGCAGCGCAAAGCTGAGAATCAGCCTTGCGCGTGTTCTGTCCCGATTCCGTCCGGATGTGCCGTTTTGCATCGATCCTTCCTCCGTCAGTTGACTTTATGCAGATAGACGAGCGCGTCGGTCCCTTCGCCCGACAGCACCCGGTAAAAATCGCCGATCAGCGTTCCGATGCCCGTCGGCTCCTGAAACAGGTTCTTGCCCGTGCACCAGACGTTGCCGTTTTTGACCGCTTTGAATTCGGAAAACAGCGGACTCTTGTCCAAAAGCTCGGCGAGCGTATAGATTTCGCCGTCGATCGTGCTGTTGTAGATCAGCACGTCCGCGTCCTTTGCCCCGGCGTAAAAACTTTCCATTGTCATATTGACGGTGGACAGCGCGCTTCCGCTGTCCAGATCGGAAAACGCGTATGAACCGCCCGCCGTCTCGAGCATTTTCACGACATAGTCGCCGCTCTTGCGGACGTTGACCGCGCCGGTGCCGGTCACATAGAAGAACGCAACGGTCTTGCCGCTCTTCTCCGCGCGCCCGATTGTGTCGACCGCCGCCGCTTCCGCGTCGAACAGTCTTGCCGCCTCGTCCTCTTTGCCGAGGATCGCGCCGTATACCTTGATCCACTCCATGCGTCCGAGCGGATCCTCTTCATAGCTCGACCGTTCGATCAGCACCGGGATCCCGTAGCCGATGAGCTTTTCGCTGACCGCGGGCGAATGGTAGATCATCGTCGATTCGATCGCAAGATCGCAGCGTTCCTTCAGCAAAAGTTCATAATCCGGCGCGCTGTATTTGCCAGCAAACAGCATGTCGCCGCGCGTCATCGCGTCCCTTGCCTCTTCGATCGCCCAATCGTCCGCCTTTGTTCCGGAGAGCCGCACTGCGCCGACGCCGTCCAGCGCGCGGAAAAAGTCCATCGTGCTTGTCGCCGCAAGGTAGATGCGGTCAAGCGGGCGGTACAGAACCGCAACGTCGTCCGGAAGATCCTTCGGCGCGCCCTTTCCTTCCGGAACGAGCAGGAGCGTTCCCGTTGCGGGAATCTCGATTCGTTCATAGCCGTCCGTAAGCTGCTGAATCCGAAACTCCGTCGCATAGCGCACCGGGGTTTCGGAAAGAACCGAAAGCGTGTCCCAGCCGGGTCCTTCCGGACGGTTCTCCGCAGCATTTGACCCGCCGCAGGCAGCGCTCAGAACGCAAAAAGCGATCCCGAGGATCAGCGCGGCGATTTGTTTTCCGATCCGTCTCTTCATGACGCAGGCGCAAGCGAGGCGGCGTCGAATGTGATCGTGTATTCGACCTCATGCGGCGTGCTCATCGCCGTGGTATCCGCGATCACCGCAAGCGGCTTTCGGATGTCTTCCACCGGGATTACGAACGTCGAATGCCCGTCTGCAATCGCGGGCTCATACCGCTGTCCGTTCACAAGCATATAATCATACTTGTCGCTGCTCCAGATCACGAGCACCGATGCGTTTCCGTCCGGATATACGACCAACTGCGCGGGTGACTGGATCGACGCCTTGCCTGTGCCGCCGGAAAGCGTCACGCCGATCATATAGGTACCTTCCTGCGGCAGCGGCTTTTTCGCGCAGGCAATTGACGCGAGCAGCAGAACAAGCGCGAATGCGACGATGATGATTCGTTTTTTCATAAAATTCCCTCCGAATGAAAAACGGCGGCGCGGCATCTTTGCGGATTCGCCGTGCCGCCTTACCCTATCTTATTTTACACGTCTTTTCCCGGGATCGCAACCGTCAGTTTTGCGGTACCGGATTCAAAACGACGACCTTATGATCGTACCACTTGCCCTTTTTTCCGATCAGCGCAAGATCGAATTCCTCGCCGATCACCGGCACGGGAATATCGAACCCGTAAACCTCTTCCGTATCGCCGTCGTCATAGGTGACGGTATCCGTCGTCGGCTCCAGAAGCGCTGCGCCTTCCTTTTGCGCGTCCTCTGCAAGACCCGGATAGAGATTCAGGATCGACTTGCCGACCAGGCTCACATGGATGGTCGCTTTGCCGTCCTTTACGGTGAGCACGCCGAGACCCTTGTTCGCCTCATTCACGTGGAACATGCTGCTGTCCGTCTTGAACTCCGCCGTATACACGCCGTCGGGAAGATCGATCTTCGATTCGGTCTCGGGCTCAGAAGCGGGGGCGGGTTCTTCGGTCGCTTCCCCGGTCTCGGGCTGTTCATTCGCTTCTGCGGTCACCGCAGGCTGTTCTGCGGGCTTTTCTGCCGTTCCGCTTCCGCATGCGACGGCAAACGCCGCAAGCAGGGATACAAGCAGAAACAGTGCAACGATTCTTTTCATAAGATCCTTTCCTTTTCCGTCTTATTCTGCATTGATGGCGGCGCCTGCATGTGCAATGTAGATCGCCTGAACATCTTCGATTCTGCCGAGACCTGCGATCTGTACCTTGATTTCAAGGAACAGACCCGCATCCGTAAACTGTCTCAGCCAGGATTCCGGATCATCCGGATCCGCCATGTCGTTGTTTGCGTGATCGCCTGCAACGACCATCAGCGGGCGAAGCACGACCTTGTTGTAGCCTGCCGCGTGAACCGCTTCGATGACGTTCTCGCATGCGGTCTCTTCCGGTTCGCCCTCAACGGTGCCGATGAATACGTTCTTGTAGCCGAGCGCTTCCATCTGCTTCTGCATCTGCGTATAGGTGACCTTCGCCTTATGCGAAGTGCCGTGACCCATGAACACGAACGCAACGCCGTCCGCTTCCGCATCCTCGAGGCTCTCATAGCCCGCTTCCTTCACGGCTTCCGCCGTAATTGCCTTTGCAACGGTTTCCTTGTCTGCATTTACGGTTTCCGCATCCGCGCCGACTTCGCCCAGCAGCGGCAGCGCGACTTTAACCGATTCGAATTTGTCCGCGTATTTATCAACCGCTGCGCGCAGTTCGTCGTATTCTGCGCCCTGCATCAGATGCGTCGGCTGAACAACGAGGTTCTTGACGCCGTTATTGACTGCGCGTTCCAAAGCCTGATCCATGTTGTCGATGAACTCGCCGTCGCGCGCCTGCACATGGTTGATGATGATCTGTGCGGTAAACGCTCTGCGCACCGCCCAATCGGGATATGCCTTCGCAAGCGCGGCTTCGATGCCGCCGATGTCCAGGGCGCGGCTGTCGTTGAACGACGTGCCGAAGCTGACGACCAGCAGCTCGTTTTCGCCGATCTCGTCTGCGTTTCTCGGATCGTCCTTCGTTGCGTCGCCGGTGTCTCTGCCGAAGTAATCGGGATCGGCTTCCTCACCCTCGACAAGTTCCTTCTGCGCGTCGGTCAGCGCATCCCACGCCGCCTTCGCCGCAGCGCACTGCTCGTCGGTATTCTCATTGCGTTCCTGCACATAGATCGCGTCGATCAGCGCCGCGACCGCATCCGCCGCTTCCTTATCCGGATCCGCCGCATTGATGACAGCGCCCGCATGCTCTACATAGATCGCCTGGATCTCTTCGATTCTGCCGAGACCGGAGATACAGGCCGTGACGCTGTCAAAGTATCCTTTTGCATCAAACTGTGAGAACCAGGATTCCGGATCCTTCATATCTGCCATATCGTTGTTTGCGTGATCACCCGCAACGACCATCAGCGGCTGCATCACGACTTTGGTATAACCCGCTTCGTGAACCGCATTGATGACGTTCTCGCAGGACGTGGACTCCGGCTCGCCTTCGACGGTGCCGATGAACACGTTCTTGTAGCCCAGTTCGTTCATCATGGTCTGCATCTGGGAATAGGTGACCTTCGCCTTGTGCGAGGTGCCGTGTCCCATGAACACGAACGCAA
>CAMORL010000053.1 GCA_946623765.1 uncultured Clostridia bacterium | reverse complement strand
AGAAGCATTTTGATCAATACAGATCCGAATGAAAGGATCGATCCGAACGTATCAATACCGAACTTCAAGAAGACCGTTTCAGCGGTCTTCTTTTTCCCAAAGGGGCAGGACCGGCCCCACCGTCACGGATCGGTGACGGTTTCGCTTTCACAAGGGGGGAGCTGCAAAGCGCGTCACCGCCTGCAGGGACGGAAAGATCCGACCGTCCCCTGCGGTTTTTCCGAATTGCAAAGGGCGTCCGACCGGACGCCCCGCAAAAAAACGTATATGGCTGCAAAGGACTGCCTATCGGATGGAAAAAGCGCGGAAGCTGTTTTCAAAGAGCGCTTCCGAGAGCGTTTCCGCGTCCGTGCCGCGCAGCTCCGAAAGCTTTTGAAGCGTCAGTACGATGCGCGTGGGATCGTTGCGCTTGCCGCGAAACGGCACCGGCGTCATATAGGGACAGTCGGTTTCGATCAGAAGCCGATCCAGCGGGAGCTTTGCCGCGATCTCCCATTGATGAACGGCGTTTTTGAACGTCAGCGCGCCGCCGAACGCAACGAACAGTCCGAGATCGATACATTCCTTTGCGATTTCGTAACTCGCGGAAAAGCAGTGCATGACGCCGGACAGATTTCCGCGATAATGCCGCAGAAGATCCATCGTGTCGCCGTGCGCTTCCCGGTCATGGATGATGACGGGACGGCGAAGCTCTGCCGCCAGCGCAAGCTGCGCGTCGAAGCAGTCACGCTGCACGTCGCGCGGGGAAAAATCGTAATGGTAATCGAGACCGATCTCTCCGATCGCAACCATGCGTTCTCTTTTCAGAGCGTCCCGGATATGATCGAGCGTATCCGGCGTAAACTCGTCCGCGGAATGCGGATGCACGCCCGCGCTGCCGAAAAAGAACGGCACGCGCTTCACGAGATCCGCGACCCTGTCGATGCCCGCCTCGTCGCAGCAGGCTTCCATGACGTGGGCGATCCCGGCTTGCGGAAGCGACGCAATGAGTTCTTCGCGGTCCGCATCAAACTGCTCGTCGAGAAGATGCGCGTGGGTATCGAAGATCCGCATCAGCGCACCACCCAGCCCGGCTTCAGCGCCTTTTCGGGCGTGACGAACGCAAGTTCCTTATCCTCCGGGTCGGACGCGGCAAGGATCATGCCGTGGCTTTCGACGCCGCAGAGCGTAACCGGCTTGAGATTCGCAACGACCACGACCGTTTTTCCGATCAGATCCTCCGGTTTATACCACGTCTTGATGCCGGAAACGACCGTGCGCTGCTCGACGCCGATGTCGACCGTGAGCTTCAGCAGTTTTTTCGCGCGCTTGACCTCTTCGCAGGCAACGACCTTTCCGAGACGCAGATCGAGCTTTGTAAAGTCGTCATAGGCGATCTCATCTTTGATCGCGGGCAGTTCGGGCGTCTCGGGCTGTTTGTACTTAGCCTGAATCGCTTCGACCTGTTCCATGACGACCTTCGGATCGAGACGGGCAAACAGAATCTCGGGCTTTTCGGCAACCTTGCCGCCTTCGCCGGGATACATGCCGAACGTCGCCAGCGTTTCGATTTCACGCGGTTTTGCGTTGATCTGCTTTTGGATATGCGCTGCGGTCGTCGGCAGGAACGGCGCAAGCAGGTTCGCGCCGATCGAGATGCTTTCGATCAGGTTATAGAGCACCTCGGAAAGCCGGTCCGCCTTTTCGGGATCCTTTGCAAGCACCCACGGCGCGGTCTCGTCGATGTATTTATTGCAGCGGCGGAAGATGTTGAAGATCTCTCCGAGCGCGTCGGCGATGCGAAGATCGTCCATCGCCTGCTTCACGTGCGAAAACGCCGTCGCCGCAACGAGTTTCAGCTCGTCGTCGACCGGCTCCGTGACGTCGGTACGCTTCACGCAGCCGCCGAAATACTTATTGCTCATCGCGACCGTGCGGTTGACGAGGTTGCCGAGCGTGTTCGCCAGATCCGCGTTCAGCCGCTCGATCAGATTGTCCCACGTGATCGAGCCGTCGTTGTCGAACGGCATCTCGTTGAGCACGTAGTAGCGCACCGCGTCCACGCCGAACAGATCGCAAAGGTCGTCCGCATACATGACGTTGCCCTTGGACTTGCTCATCTTATCGCCCTGCTGCAAAAGCCACGGATGGCCGAACACGGTCTTCGGCAGGGGCAGATCGAGCGACATCAGGAAGATCGGCCAGTAGATCGTGTGGAAGCGAATGATATCCTTTCCGATCACGTGCAGATCGGCGGGCCACAGCTTTTTGAAAAGCTCGGAGGATTCGCCGCCGCATTCGTAGCCGATGCAGGTGATGTAGTTCGCGAGCGCGTCAAGCCACACGTAGACGACGTGCTTCGGGTCGAAATCGACCGGGATTCCCCATTTGAACGACGTGCGCGACACGCACAGGTCCTGAAGACCGGGCAGCAGGAAGTTGTTCATCATCTCGTTCTTGCGCGACACGGGTTTGATGAAATCGGGATGCGTATTGATGTAGTCGATCAGGCGGTCCGCATACTTGCTCATCTTGAAGAAGTACGCTTCCTCCTTTGCGGGCTGAACGTCTCTGCCGCAGTCGGGGCACTTGCCGTCCACGAGCTGCGAGGGCGTGAAGAACGATTCGCAGGGCACGCAGTACATGCCTTCGTAATAGCCCTTATAGATGTCGCCCTTGTCATACATATATTTGAAGATCTTCTGGACGGTGCGAACGTGGTCTTCGTCCGTGGTGCGGATGAAGCGGTCGTAGCTGGTGCCGACCAGGTCCCAAAGGCGCTTGATCTCGCCCGCGACCCGATCGACGTATTCCTTGGGCGTGACGCCCGCCGCTTTTGCCTTGTCCTCGATCTTCTGACCGTGCTCGTCCGTGCCGGTCTGCAGATACACGTCATATCCTTCGTAGCGTTTCCAGCGTGCAATGCTGTCGGTCAGAATCGCTTCATAGGTGTTGCCGATATGCGGCTTACCGGACGCATATGCGATCGCCGTTGTGATGTAATATTTCTGTCTCATGGCATTCCCTCTCCTTCTTGTTCCTGTCAGTATAAAAAGCCTTTTCGGATTTGTCAACGGTCAATGTGCCGTGCTTGCCGACGAAGCCGCCGAACAGCACGCGATGCAGGCGCACATCGCCGCCTGCTGCGCCGCGATCATCGAAATCGCGCTCTGCTGCGCCGCGGCGGTCACAATCTCTTTCCGCCCGCGCATTCGGTGCGCGCCGAGCAGCATCGCCGCGTGCATCATGCGTGTTTTGCGGTCGTACCCGAAGAGCCCGCGATATCCGTCCTGTCCTTCGAGCAGCGCGTCGATCTCCGTCAGTTCGGACACGATCGTTTCCGTCGGCGTGTCGTCCGCCGCCAGCGCCGCCAGCCCCGAAAGCTCCCAATTGCTGCCGTACTTTCCGCCTGCCGCGCGGATCGCGTCATACAGCGCAACCGTCTTTTCCGCCGATTTTACGGGGTCTCCGTCCGTCAGAGCCAGTACGTGCGACGCCGTCTGTATGCCGTCTCCCTTCATAAAGCGCGCGTCCAGCACGCGATAGCACGCTTCCGCGTCCGCAATCAATGCATCGTCGCTCTTTTCGCTCTCGGCAAGCAGGATCGCAAACACGGCGTCCTCCTGCCCCGTCAGAACCGGATGTTCCGCCTTCATGCGGCGGTAGAGCGCTTTGCCGCGCGCCGCAATCGCGGAAACGTCCGCGTCGGGAACGGAATCGGTCAGAAGCAGCGCGGCGAGCGCCAGAAACTCCGAACGCAAAAAGTGTTCTTTCAGAATCCCGTAATTCTGCACGGCGCGTTCCATGCGGCGATTCGGATCGTCGGACAGCGCGAGCTTTGCCGCGAGCGGGACCTCGACGCTGCCGCGGAAGTTTGAAAAAATCCCCGTCCGGTCCTTAATGAGGCGTTTGCACGCGGTCAGACGGTCCGAATCGACCGGTACGTTCTCCGCTGCGAACAGCTCTGCGGCGACCGGAAAGCTGTATTCGCTCTCCATGCGGAACACGGATCTGACCGCCTCCCGCGCTTCGACATAGCGCAATACGAGATTCTCAAGTTCGATATTCATCGGGTTTCTCCTTCCCCGTTATTGCGGCGTTCCGTTTTCTCGACGGCAAAGATCCACGGACTCAAGCCTCCCGCCGCGGTGCGGCGTTTTTCGATCAGCCTGACGCGCGGATCGCTTTTCAGCAGCCGTTCCAAAAGCCGTCCCTCCGCCGTGTAGAGCACCGCTCTGCCGCCCTCCGAAAGATAATACGGCAGGCGCTTCAAAAACCGCTCGTACAGCGCTTCGTTCCCGCGGTGCGAGCCGACTCGGTTTCCGAACGGAAGGTTCGAAATCAAAAGGTCTGCGCCTTCCTTCGCTTCGTAATGCAGAATGTCTCGGCAGATGAACCGTGCGCGGCTCTCCCCGGCTTTGGCGTTTTCCCGCGCGGCCGCAATCGCCGTGCTGCTCTTGTCCACGCCGATCAACGCCTTGCAGTTTCGCTGTTCCTCCGCCGCAAACAGCAGCGAGCCGCACCCGCAGAACGGGTCGAATACGGTCGGACGCTCCTTTCCGGTGAGCGTCAGCGCATACCGGGACAGCGCATACGCCATCGCCGGATGGATCGACGCGGGGACCGTGCCCCTGCGCCACGGATAGCGTGCGTCCTTCACGTTCCACAGCTTCCAGTAGAGATCGCAGACGTCGTTGCGTGAGTCGATGCGAAGCTCGCAGTCGTACGCGGAAGGATTGTTGCGCCCGTCCAAAAGCCCCTTGAGCTTTTCGATGAACCCGCTGCGATCCTTGAGATACCCGCGGATTTCGATGCGGTAATGGGTTCCGATGCAGGTCACAGCCTTCGCGGCGATCGCTTTCGGCTCCATCGGCACGTTCATCGCGATCGGCAGCAGCGCTTCCGTCATGCAGTTTGCGCGGTAGACTTCGGCAATCTTATCCGTATGCAAAAGCACGGCGTCGCCCCGGATCTTTCCGGAAAACCCGAGCGACGAAAGCTCGTCCTGAAGCTCAGCCGCAAATCCGTGCGGCGCAAAGCACAGGATTTCCTGCGGCCGTGCAAGCCGTTCGAGCGTGCTCTCGGGCACCGATTCGAACCGCTGCATCGCCTTTTCGTAGGCGATCTCGATTTCGGCGATATGCTTGTCCATCGCCTCGGCTTCGGAAACCGGCACGGAATAGCCCGCAAGTACGTCCTTCGCGTTCAGCCTGCCCAGCGCAAGCAGCAGGCTCGGCACCGTAAAGAGCGTCGTTTCGGTCTTCAGCGCACGGGCAAGGACCGGCACGTCCGCTTCGTTTTCCAGCGCGCCGATCAGACGGTAAACGTTCTTGCGCACCTTCGGCTGCGGGCTGTCTGCGAGCGTCGAAAGAAGCGTACGGTCGACAAGAAGCGCTTCGATCTCCGCTTTCCCCTGCCTGGTCTTTGCAACCGCGCAGAGTGCGGACAGCGCTTCCGTTGCCGTATCGCCGTTCAGTTTTTGAAAGAGTTCTGCCGCCGTCATGCGTTCGCCGCTTCACGGATCAGCCGCAGGATCATGTCGGTTCCGTCGACGCCCTCGGCGTGTTTCATGGTTTCCAGATAGGTTTCCCGCGCTTCATAGAGCGCGTTGACTTCCTTCAGAACGGATTCCGCGCTGACTTCGTCCGCCAAAAGCACGCGCGCATAGCCGCGCTTTTTGAAATACTCCGCGTTCAGCTCCTGGTCTCCGCGCGTCGAAGCGCCGGACAGCGGCAGCAGCAGCATCGGTTTGTGAAGCGCGAGCAGTTCAAAAACCGCGTTCGCGCCCGCGCGGGATACGACGACGTCCGCCGCCGCAAAGAGGTCCGCCATCTCGTCGCGGATGTATTCATACTGCACATAGCCGGGCATGCGGACCGATTCGTCCAGCTTGCCCTTGCCGCAAAGATGGACGACGTCAAAGGTTTTCAACAGCTTTGGAAGCGCTTCGCGCACGGCGACGTTGACCGCGACCGCGCCGAGGCTGCCGCCGGTGACGAGCAGGATCGGTTTTTCTCCGGACAGACCGGTGAACGCAAGCGCCTTTTCACGCGAACCCCGATAGAGTTCCGGGCGGATCGGCGTCCCGGTGTGCACCCCCTTGCCGTTCTTCACAAGCGGCACCGTGTCCGAAAACGTCACCAAAACCTTATCCGCAAAGTGCGCGTCGATCCGGTTTGCAAGACCGGGCGTGTAGTCCGATTCGTGCGTCAGCACCGGGCAGATTCCCTTTGCCGCCGCAACGACCGGTACGGAAACATAGCCGCCCTTGCTGAACAGCACGTCGGGCTTGAGTTCTTTCAGGATACGCTTCGCCTGATGGTAGCCCTTCTGCACGTGCAGCGGCATGGTAATCGTCTTGAGGCTTGCATAGCGGCGGAGTTTTCCGGAGTCGATCTCGTGATAGGTCACGCCCTCCACCGGCTTCAGAAGGTCCTTTTCCATGCCGGACGTGCCGATGTAGTGGATGTTCCACTCGCTGCGGTCCAGCTTTTCGATCAAGGCAAGGTTCGGCGTTACGTGACCCGCCGTGCCGCCGCCCGTAAATACAATGGTTTTCTTCATGGTGTTCCCCCCTCGGTTCTATCCTATGCGCGTCGTCCGCTCAGTTTTCTCCCGCCGATTCGCCGAGAAACGCAAGATTGGTTACGCCGGGCTTCGTCAGGTCGTCGTCCTTTAAGAGCACGCGTCCGATCACAAACTTCATCATGGAGTATTCCTCCGGCAGATTGTTCATGTCGAGCTCCAGCATGACCAGTACGAGACGTTCCTCGTCCGGATCCATCTGCGAGCCGTCCTTCTTCGATTCCCGGAAGCCGATGAACCACGCAAGTTCCTTTTCCTTCTCTTTGCCGACCTCGGCGGTTCCCGTCTTTCCGGCGATGACATATGTGCGCCGCACGCCGAGATAGCGCGCCGTGCCGCCGTGATCCTCCGGCAGCGCGCACACGCCGACCATCATCTTCGCCATTTCGTTGGCGTGCTGTTCGGAACAGATCGTCTTCCACGTTTCGCCGCTCTGATGACGGTAGGTCTCGATATAGTTCTGTCCCTCCGCCTGCCAGATGGAATCGACCACATACGGAACCGGCGCTTTGCCGCCGTTGTGGAATGCCGCAATGTAGCTTGCCATCTGCAGCGGGGTCACCAGCAGCTCGCCCTGACCGTATCCCGACATTGCCAGCAGACTGTAGGTTTCGGTGCTGTCCTCGTTCTTGATCTGCGACGTCTGCGTCGGCAGGTCGAACGGGACCTTCTCGCCCATGCCGATGTATGCGAGATAAGACTTGAAGCGTTCCCAGCCGAGACGCAGCGCGCACCACGCGAAATAAATATTGTCGGAGTCGATGATGCTCGATTCCATGTTCATCGGCGTATGCCTGCGCGTCGAGCCGGTACGCGTGATCTCCTCAATGCCGGTGTAGGCGTAATCGCCGCGCTGCACGTACCACACGTCCTTGTAGCCGGACAGGGACTTGTATCTCTGGTTGACGATCTTCTCGGTGTCCGGGAAGATCGTGTCCGTCGTCACGATGCCGGTCTCCAGCGATCCCACGCCGGTGAACGGCTTAAACGTCGATCCGGGCGCATAGAGACCCTGGATCGCGCGGTTCAACATCGGGGTTTTCGGGTCTTTGCTGAGTTCTTCGAACACTTCGGTTCCGACGGCTCCTCGGCTGAACGCTTCGGCGTCATAGTCCGGGAAGGAGTACATCGCCTGAATCGCGCCGGTCTTGGGCTGCATGACGATGATCGTGCCCGACATGTTCTCGTCGTAAACGACGGTCTTCACGACCTCCTCCACGCGCTGCTGCAGCTTGATGTCCAACGTCAGGTGCAGGTCCTGTCCGTCCTTTGCGGGGTTGTTGTACAGCGTCTGGCGGTTGGAACCGTCGAGACCCTGAATGTACGCGTAGCCGCCCTTTTCGCCGCGCAGGATTCGCTCGTACTGCAGCTCGAGTCCGACGTATCCGATCCAGCTGTCCTTCTCGTACGAATCGAGGTCCTCGTCGGTGAACGTCATGCCGCCGGCGTCTTCGTCGTCTTTGCCGCCGTTCGTATTCGAACCGTCCTCCGGCGCGGCGGTTTCCTCCGGTTCCGTGACGTCTTCCGTCGTGTCGCCGGACTTCGCGTCGCGCTCTTTGCGCAGCTTTTCGAGTTCCTTCCACGTCGCCTTCCACATGACCGCCGCGAATCCCAGAAGATGAGACGCGCTGCGTCCGTATGGATATGCGCGGAAGCGCGTGGAGGTCATTGCGCCGTTGCGGTCGATGCCGATGCCCTTGATCGACAGAAGCCGTTCTTCCAGTGCGTCGTCCACCTGATCCGGATAGAGCTTTGCGATGACCGCGGAGGAGTTGGTGCTGAAGATCGCCTTGCGCACGACGTCCTTTTCATATTCGTCCTGCGGCGTACCGGAGGGCTTCAGAATCGGAATCGCAAGGATCTGCTTGACGACGTCCTCTTTTTCCTCCTTCGGAATCTGATTCGGAACGCAGAAGACCGTGACCGGGGAAAGGTTCTTGACGAGCAGCTCGCCCTCGGCGTCGAAGATCTCGCCGCGTTTCGGGTAGTTGACGCCGACCAGCAGCTTGTCCCCCCACTGCATCGACGGGAAGATCAGCGCAGGCGTCCACTGGATGCCCCAGCGTCCGCCCTCGTAGAGCGCGTTGATCGTATAGTCGTTGGTCATCTCGCCGAGCGCAGTCGTATACGTCATCTGAAAATCGACCGAGCTCGTGATCGACGCATCCGAAACCGTGCGGATGATATAGCTGATCTCGACGAGACCGATCGCCTCGTAGATCTGCTGATACTTTTCGGCAAATTCCTTTGCGCTGATCATCGGATCGCCCGCATTCGTGTCGGTTCCGGTGGTGTTCTTGACCGAATCGGACAGAAGATCAAACGCCGCGCCGTAACTGCCGCAGGCGATGTATTCGATGAATTCCCGGCACACGTCGCTGCCGTTTCCGTGCACGGACGCGCACCCGATCGGCAGAACCGCGCCGACCAGCATGCAAAGAATCAGTACAGAACAAAGTCCTCTTTTCACTATATAAATCTCCGGGTGATAAATTTCCGTTTATCATTATAACAGAAGAAACGCCGTTTGTGTGATTTTTTTGCGATGTTTTCAAAAAAGACGCTTTTTCTTCGCATTTTTCGCATAGGATGCACCATGAATGCCGTGATTTTGTTTCTTTTGCTCTCGGGCGTCGCCGCTGCTGTCCTGAACGGCAGCGCCGACGGCGTGCTGCCCGCGCTGCTTTCGGGCGCGTCCGACGCCGTTTCGAACGCGCTCAGGCTGTCCGGGACGTATCTTCTGTGGATGGGACTTCTGAACGTCGCAAAGGAAGCGGGGATCGTCGGCGCGCTCTCGCGGCTGCTTTCGCCGGTTCTGAAGCTGCTGTTTCCCAACGCGGGCAAGGCAAGGGAATCCATCTCCCTGAACCTTGCCGCGAACATGCTCGGCATGGGCAACGCCGCCACGCCCTACGGGCTCGAAGCAATGCGGCTTCTGGACGAATCGAACCCGCATCCCGGCGTCGCCACAAACGAAATGTGCGTGCTGCTCGCGATCAACGCCTCGTGCCTCGAGCTGTTCCCCGCAACGCTCGTCGGACTTCGCGCAAGCTTCGGTTCCCTCTCCCCCGCCGCGATCGTGCCGCCCGCGCTGCTCTCCTCCCTTTCGGCGACGCTTGCCGCCGCCGCGCTCTGCCTGCTCTGTACCCGCCCGTGCCGCTCGCAATCCTGATCCTGCTTCTGCTGCTCTTTGCCGTCGTGCGGCGTGTCGACGTCTTTTCGGCGTTCCGTGAAGGCGCGGCGCAGGCGATCCCGCTGCTTGGGTCAGTCCTGCCGACGCTCGCGCTGTTTTCGGCGGCGATGTCGCTGTTTCGCGCAAGCGGCGCGTTCGATCGGCTCGCTTCCTTCTTCGCCCCCGTACTGCACGCGCTCGGCGTCGATCCCGCGCTCGTCCCGCTGCTCTTTGTTCGCCCGTTTTCCGGCAGCGCCGCGATCGCCGCGCTTTCGGATATCTTCACGCAGTACGGTCCCGATTCAAAAGTCGGGTTCACCGCAAGCGTGCTCCTCGGCTCCTCCGAAACGATCTTCTATACGCTCGCGCTGTACTTCGGCAGCGTCGGCGTCAAAAAGACGCGTTTCACCGTGCCGGTCGCGCTGTTCGCGCTGCTGACGTC
>CAMORL010000052.1 GCA_946623765.1 uncultured Clostridia bacterium | reverse complement strand
CCGGCAACAACCTGATCTGGTTCGACGCCGAATCCGCCGCAAAGAACGAACCCGTGTGCAAACGGTACGAATGAGCCGCGTCCGGTGTACGATGAACGACTGGGTCTTTACCGAAACCGGATATCACAAGGAGACCGTTGTGCAGGACGGCAACCGCTTCCTGCTTGCAAACGGTTATCTCGGCATACGCGGAACGGTCGCGGAAGCGGACAGCACGCAGCTTCCGGCTGTCAATCTTGCGGGGGTTTACGATCGGTATCGGGACCGGTGGCGCGAGCCGGTCAACGCGCCGATGGGGCTGTATGCAAAGCTCAGCTTCAACGGACAGCCGACGGCGCTCGGCGAAGCCGAGCCGATTTCGCATACGCTTTCGATCGATTACCGGCAGGGATTATTTTTGCGCGAGACGGATTTCGGCACGGTTCGACTGAACGCCGAGCGAATGGCGTCGCTTTCGGAACCGCATCTTTTGGCGGCACGGCTTGCGATGCATTTTTCGGAGGACGGCGAAGCGGTTCTTTCCACCGGCATTTCGACCGATCTTTGGGATCTGAACGGTCCGCATCTGTTTGATTTCCGCTATGCGACCGGCGAAACACTGCTGTGCGAAGCGATTACGGGCGAATTGAAGATCCCGGTTGCGGTTGCGCAGACGGTATCGGCATCGGTTTCGACGGAGGAGACCTTCCGGATCACGGACAAGGGCGTGTATCGCGATCTGCGCTTTCCGGTCCGCGCCGGAGAAACGGTGACGGTTTCGATTTTTTCGACCGTCTGTACGGGACTGGATGTCCCATCTCCCGCAGAGCATGCCGAAGCGCTTTGCAGGCAGGCGAAGATCATGGGGTATTCCGCTTGCCGAAAGGCGCATACGGACGCGTGGGATGCGGTTTGGAAGCAGAGCGCTGTCGAACTGGAGGGCGACGCGGAAGCGTCCTTGGCGCTTACGGCGAGCCAATACTATCTCAACAGCATTGCGCCGCGTCACGCCGCCAATCTCTCCATTCCGGCGCGCGGGCTTTCGGGACAGACCTATAAGGGCGCTGTATTCTGGGATTCGGAGATTTTCCTGTTCCCGATGTTTGTCTATACGCAGCCGGAAATCGCGGCGTCGCTGCTGCGGTACCGGATCGAAACGCTTTCCGGCGCGCGGCAAAAGGCGCGCGAATACGGCTTCCGCGGCGCGTTCTATGCCTGGGAAAGTCAGGAAGGCGGCTTGGAAGGCTGCACGGATTTCAACGTGGTGGATGTCTTTACCCATCGCCCCGTACGCACATATTTCCGGGACAAGCAGATCCATATCAGCGGCGATATTGCCTACGCGCTTTGGGAGTATTACCGGATCACGGGCGATCGGACGCTCCTTTTTGAGGGCGGCGCGGAGGTCATTCTGGAGTGCGCGCGCTTCTATCTGAGCCGCGCAAGCACGCATCTGGACGGCGACGCGATCGACTTTGCCGACGTGATCGGACCGGACGAATACCACGAGCGCGTCACAAACAACGCGTTCACAAACCGCATGATCCGGTATTGCTGGGAAAACGCGCTGCGGCTTAAAGAAGTCTTTTCGGATGAACCGGAACAATTTTCTGCGCTGCTTGACCGGCTCGATTATCATGCGGATTGGGCGCTGCTGCAAAGCGCGGTCGATCGGCTGCGTGCGCCGCGTGTGCGCGACGGCGTGATCGAGCAGTTTGACGGATATTTCGACTTAGAAGATTGTTCGCTTGAAACGGTACGAAGCCGCCTTGTGCACCCGCGTGAATACTGGGGAGGCGATCACGGCGTCGCGGGGACGACGCAGATCATCAAGCAGGCGGACGTGATTGCGCTTTTGGCACTGTTCGGACAGGAGTATACGGACGGGGAAGTTGCTGCCAACTGGGCGTATTACGAGCCGCGCACGGAACACGGCTCCAGCCTTTCGGCGTGCATGTACGCGCTGACCGCCTGCCGCATCGGACGGGCGGACCTTGCGTGGAAACACTTTCTCAATACCGCCTCGATCGATCTGAACGGCGGCGGCAAACAATGGGCGGGTGAAATCTACATCGGCGGAACGCATCCGGCGGCGAACGGCGGCGCATGGATGATCGCCGTGCTCGGCTTCGCGGGACTTTCGGTGCAGAACGGACAGATCACGCTGCATCCGCATTTGCCGAAGGAAATCACACGGCTTTCCTTTCCGATCACGCTGCGGGGAAGACGCTTTCTCATTACGGTCACGCACGAAACGCATTCGATCGAGGAACAATAAAAGCATCGCGGAAAACCCGCGATGCTTTTTCTGTACAGGGATTCAGATCAGGTTCAAAAGGTCGCCGATGCGATCGATCTTCGCGTCGGCTTTTTCGTACGACGCCGCGTCGCCGATGCCGATGCTCATAAAACCGCCTGCATTCGCCGCGTCGATCCCGGCAACCGCGTCTTCGACGACCGCGCATTCATCGGGAGAAAGACCTAAAAACGCCGCGCCTTTTTGGAACACCTCGGGGTCCGGCTTGGAGCGGGAAATGTTCGTTCCGTCCGAAACGGCGTCGAAATATCGAAGGAGATCGGTCAGGCGCAGAATGGTCTTTGCATTCCTGCTCGAACTGCCGACGGCAAGCTTCACGCCGCGCGCACGCAGTTCCGTCAGCGTATCGCGCACCTCCTGTGTCACGACGTCGGGCGTCAGAGACTGCAGAAGCGCGACATAGCGGCTGTTCTTTTTTTCTGCAAGGGCCTGTTTTTCTTCTTCCGCGAGCGACACCTTGCCGAGATTCAGAATGATCTCGAGCGACGCCATGCGAGAGACCCCGCGCAGCAGATTGTTTTCCTCGCGTCCGAACGGGATTTGAAGCTCGTCGGCGATCGTTTTCCATGCCGCATAGTGCATTTCATCGGTGGAAAGCAGAACGCCGTCGAGATCGAAAATGATGCCTTGTTTCATGCGCAATCCTCACTTATTGAGATTACGAACGCTTTCCCTTTCGACAAGACTGACCGGAAGAATGATCGAATGTTCCTTTTGCGGCTCGTGCCGAAGCTGTGCAAGCAGCATATCCACCGCAAGAAAGCCCTTTTGTTCGGCGTCCTGGTGGATCGTCGTAAGGCAGGGATTGGTCAGCTGACACAGATAGTTGTCGTCGAAGCCCACAATGGATTTATCGCGCGGGACGAGCACGCCCTTCTCCCTTAAGCCTGTCATAATGCCTGCGGCAAGAATATCGGCGGAAGCAAAAATACCGGTGATCTCGGGCTTTTCGGCAAGCAGATGACCGAGCCGCTTTCCCTCCTCCACAAAGATCTCCTGCGTGAAAACAAGGGACGGATCGAACGGGACGCCGTATTCGTGCAGCGCTTTTTTATACCCGTTGAGACGCTTTTCCACAACGCCGCCTTCGCGGATCGTCGGGGACGCGAACGCAATGACCCGGTGTCCGTTTTCAAGCAGATGCTTCGTCGCAAGGTAGCCGCCCTTCTCATCTTCAAGACCGATGCAGTAAACGTCCGGCGCGTCGAGATAGCTGTCGATCAGGACGAACGGAATGCCGAGATGCTGCACGCCCGCAAAGAACTCGTCCGCAAAGATGCCGGTCAGAATCACCCCGGAGAGCTTCCAGCTTCTGCGCAGCGATTCCAGCGCCTGCGCATCCTCCACCGAACGGATCATCAAAAAGTAGCCTTCCTCGCGCGTGCGGTGCTCAATGCCCTCCACGAAGGTGCCGAGAAACGGGTCGCTCATCGTGCTGCCGATGTTCTGCGGCGTCATATGCGTGACCACACCGATGATGTACGACTCGTCTTTGACCAGCGTGCGCGCCGTCATGCTCGGGACGTAATGTTCCCGGTCGATGATCCGCCGGATCTTCTGTACAAGTTCCGGTGAAACACGGCTGCTGCGATTGTGTACGACATTCGATACGGTGGTGATGCTGACGCCTGCTTCGGCTGCAATATCCTTCAAAGTGACCATAGTGCTGACTCCTTAACTCTCGGCTAAAAGAATACCACTTTTTCCGGTTTTGTATCAAGTGCTTTTGGCGAAAACTTCCGGTTTTCGGTCGAAAAACGTTCGTTTTTTGTTGAAAATTCAGAGAAAAAGGGGGCGGCAAGAAGCCGCCCCCTGCGTCGCTTCCGCTGTTTATTCGGTCACGAGTTCTGCAAGGTAATCCTTGATCGGCAGATCGCCGGGCTTACCGGTTTCGGGCAAGGTAATGCCTGCAAGCACGTTCTCCGGATCGATCGGCGCAACCGGCTCTGCAAAGCCGATCTCATCGACCCAGATCACGCAGGGCGCGAATGCACGGATGTGGAACGCGTTCGTCATGCCCGGGAAGCCGGATGCTTCGAGGTCGATCACAAGGGTCTGCCACTCGGTCGTGAGGACGGGATGGCTGCCGTCTGCGAGCACCAGATCGGAGAAGCGCGCTGCATAGAACTTTGCGTCTTCCGGATGCCAATCCATGATCAGCTTGGCTTCTTCGCCGCCGACCTCGCCCTTCACGCGGATCACGAGATACTTGCAGTAGGAGATGCCTTCGATCGCCCACATGTTGACCGCTTCGCCCCAGTTGCCCATCCAGTCGCCTGCATGCGCAAAGTATTCTTCTTCGGTCTCATAGTCTTCCGGGTCATACTCTTTGGGACGATAGTCGAGCTTGATTGCGCCGTCCTCGTTCTTGCCGCGGACGTTTGCCCAGTTGTCCCACCAGATGTTCATGCCGTTCGGCGCAAGCTCCGGCTTGTTGTTCGGGTCACGGTCGTCAAAGTTGTCCCAAAGGTAAGCGATTTCGACGGATGCTTCCGCGTTGTCCGCAGCGCCGAGGTACTCCTTGATGGGGAGCTCGGCGGGTTTGCCGGTCTCGGGAACGGTAATGCCTGCAAGGATCGTCTCTGCGCTCGTTGCGTCGATCGGCGCAACCGGCTCGGAGAAGACGATCTCATCGATCCAGATCACGCAGGGTGCGAATGCACGGATGTGGAACGCGTTCGTCATGCCCGGGAAGCCGGATGCTTCGAGGTCGATCACGAGATCCTGCCACTCGGTGGTGATAACCGGATGGCTGCCGTCTTTAAGAACCAGATCGGAGAAGCGCGCCGCAAAGAACTTGCTGTCTTCCGGATGCCAGTCCATGATGAGGGAGGTTTCTTCGCCGCCTGCTTCGCCCTTGATGCGGATGGTCAGGTATTTGCACCAGGAGATCCCGTCAAGCGCCCACATGTTGACCGCTTCGCCCCAGTTGCCCATCCAATCGCCTGCCGCGGCGAAGTATTCTTCTTCGGTTTCGTAGTCTTCGGGATCATATGCTTTGGGACGGTAGTCAAGCTTGATTGCGCCGTCTTCGTTCTTGGCGCGCAGGTTTGCCCAGTTGTCCCACCAGATGTTGACGCCGTTCGGCGCAAGCTCCGGCTTGTTGTTCGGATCGCGATCGTCAAAGTTATCCCACAGGAATTCCGACGGTGCTTCTGCCGTTTCGGGTGTTTCGGGCTCTGCGGGAGCTTCCGTCGGCTGCTCGACCGCGGGCGCCTCGGTAGGTGTCTCGACGGGTGCGGGCTGTTCAGGAGTTGTCGTCTGTACGCAGGCAACCAATGCAAGAATCATGCAGGCTGCAAGGACGAATGCGAGTACTTTTTTCATGCTTGACCTCCGTTAAATTCTGTTTTTTGATTGTTGGGAAAAGTTCCCGTTTCTCAATAGGTTTAACGTTCAACCTATCTGGGCTCATTATAGCATCGGACATTTCGCCTGTCAAGCCTGCTTTTCTGTGAAAATCCCCCAAATGATAAATTATCATTCAAAAATAATGAAAAAACATACATTTGCCTATTGCCTGCGGACGGAGGAACGTGGTATAATCCTCTCGTAAGGTTTAACGTTAAACTTTCCAGCAATTCAGAAAGGGGTATCCCAATGAACAGCAAACCGGCATTTTCCGTCAAAACCGTTTGCCTTTGCGTCGCCGCCGCGCTTCTTCTGGCGTTTGCAATTTTCATGTTTGTATCGCCGATCGCGCCGCGCATGCGGGCAAAGTCGGAACCCAAACCGGGTGATACGCTTTTGACGCTGTACGACGGACCGAAGACGATGCAAAGCTCCGGGACGGTTCAGATCACGGCGAACGGACACGCGCTTTTCGTATATGACGTTATGGTCAACCACGAGCATATCTGGAACGCAAACACGCAGCCGAGCGATACGCCCATGACGTATTTCGATTTCGAAGGAACCGTTGCGCTTGACATCGCTGCGCCCGGGCTCAAAGATCCCGTCGAAAGCGCTGCCGTTCTGCCGACCGCATGCGGCATTGTTCCGACCGTGGAAAACGGGCATGTGCGCTTTACGATCACCGAGCCGGGTCAGTACACTGTCGTCTTTAATAATAATGTAAACAAAGCGACGCACATCTTTGCGAACGCGTTGGAAACCGACGTGCCGGATCCGAACGATCCGAACGTCTATTACATCGGTCCGGGCGAGTGGACGATGGATGCGATCGCGCTTTCAGACGGGCAGACGCTGTATCTGTCCGGAGGCGCGGTGCTGCATTCGATCGTCTCGGTCGGCAACGCAAAGAACGTCCGCATCTGCGGGCGCGGCATGATCGACGGCAGCGATTATCCGGCGTGGAATCAGCCGGGTTCCTACGCGCGCGTGCCGATCGATCTGAATCATTCAAAGGATGTCACGGTGGAGGGCATTACGATCGTCAATTCCAACTGCTGGAACCTGAATTCTTTCTCGTCGCAGCACGTAACGATTGATAACGTCAAGATCATCTCCGGACGTCAGAACGGCGACGGCTTTACGTTCCAGTCCTGCACCGACCACCTTGTTACAAACTGCTTCGCCCGCACGTGGGACGACAGTCTCGTTGTGAAGAACTATTCCGGTTCGACCAAGGGGATCACGTTCCGCGACGTGCAGATCTGGACGGATCTTGCGCAGTCCATGGAGATCGGATACGAAACCGACAAGGGCATGACGCTTGATCCGGAGATCACCGACGTGCTGTTTGAAAACATCACCGTACTCTATAACTTCCACAAGCCGGTCATCAGCATCCACAACAGCGACGACGCCTTTGTGCATCATATCGTCTACCGCAATATCACGGTCGAGAACGCATTCATGCAGGGCGACAACGGAAACAACAAGGAGCTGATCGAACTGTCGCTGGCAAAATCCGGCTGGACGACCGTGCGCGACGAATACGGAACGATCGACGACGTCCTGATCGACGGTCTGACCGTGGTGAACACCCTAAACGGCAAGGTCCCCGCTTCCCGCATTGCCGGGCAGAGCGAGGAATACCGCATCACAAACGTCACGCTGCGAAACGTCAGCATCCTCGGCGAACGGATCACGGATCTCAAAGCGCTGCACGCATCCGTCAACGAGTTCTGCGACGGGATCACGGTGGAATAAGGAGGGCAGAATTATGAATCGCAAGCTGAACATCGCGTTGATCGTCGTCATTGCACTGTCACTGATCGCAAGCGGAATCGCGTTTTTCCTGCTCCCCTCCGGCGCGGGCGACCCGGGCGTCACCGTCGTCGAAGCGCCGGAACAGACCAAGGCGCAGCGCCCGGCATGCTTCCCCGACCCGGAAGCGAACTATATTCCCATGCCGGAGACGGAAAACCTTGCCGTCGGCAAGCCGATCTCCTCGGGCGAGCATACGGACGTCTATGTGGCGACCAACGTCAACGACGGAAAGACCGATACCTACTGGGAAAGCAAGGGATTTCCTGCCGAGATGACGATCGATCTCGAAAGCCCCCGCAAAATCTCCACCGTTGCCGTGCGGCTGAACCCCTCCGCTATCTGGGAAGCGCGTTCGCAGGAGATCGCCGTTTTCATCAGCGCCGACGGAATGAACTTTACCGAGCTCGTGCCTGCCGCACGTTATGACTTCAATCCGGACACCGGCAATCGTATCCGCATCGACTTCGATGCAGCGGAAACGCGGTTTGTCAAACTGATCTTCACCATGAATTCCTCCTCGCGTACCGGCGGCGCGCAAGCCGCAGAGATCGAGATCTACGAATAAGCGAATACAGAAAGCAGCTGTTTTCCTCCTGAGCAATGCGCCGTGTCCCCTTCGACCGGCGCATTTGTTCGCTTGCGGCAATGCGCGATTTTAGACTTTGAAACACGAAAAAACCGCCGGCATTCGTGCCGGCAGTTTTTCTTTCAATTATTTTTGCTCGGAACCGAGAATCGAAGAATCTGCGAGGAAGGAAAGGAAATGGTGTCTACAAGGATCGGCGTCCCGCCGTACGCCTTGCAGAAGAAGCTGATATTCAGAATCGGCGATCCTTCCGGGATCGCCAGCGCGCTCGAAAGAACCGGATCCGCTGCCGACGCAAAGCACTCGACGGCCCTTGCGGTGGAACGGAGATGCAGGGTGTTTCGGACCAGATCGATGAGTGAGGTCTTGAAGTCGCGCTTGAAAAACGGCGGCGTGAGATCGGTTCGCAGATACCCGACGGCGTACGCAAACGGCTCTCCGCGGTATATGCGGACACGGCAGACCCGCCGGACCTTGGTGCCGTGCGGGATTTCGAGCATATCGGCAATGCGCTGCGGTGCAATGACTGTTGAGATAGACAGATGCTCGGCTTTGCTGCTCTCACCGACCATGCGGATGGTATCCAAAACAGATGTTTCGATCGTCAACTGCAAAGTCTGTTCCTTCGGATGGGTGCGGAAGGATCCGCGTCCCCGTACGCGCACAACCAACTCCTCGCGGACAAGGATGTCGATCGCCTGACGCATCGTGCCGCGGCTGACGCCGTACTGTTCGGCAAGCGTCTTTTCGGGTTCGATCTGCATGCCGAGCGGCATCACCCGGATCTTTTCGCGAAGCTCGTCTGCGATCTTCTGATATTGCGGGATTCCGGAACATTCCATCATAAAAGCTGTTCTCCTTATCGGCTTTTCCGGTGTTCGTGAAACTCGTTTTATTCTGCCAGCGCAGCCTCGATTTCCGGCAGCGCGCGTTCGGCGCACGCGCGTCCGATGCGGATCGCTTCCTCCGTGCCTGCGGTCGAAACCATGCCCATGAAGGATACGTCCGGCTTGATCCGTACGTCCACGTGATCCTGCCGGAGCCGTGAAATCTCTTTCTGCATGACGTTGAATGTGCGCAGCAGCGAGGAATGCGCGCCGGGCGCCTTGTCCTCGGGGATGACAAAGCGCTTCTTGATCGAAAGATCGACGCCGATCACAACGTCCGCGCCGTGCTCCCGCAGCACCTCGACCGGAAGCTCCTGCAGCATGCCGCCGTCGACATACCAGTGTCCGTCGATCTTCACCGGCGTGAACACGCCCGGGATCGCCATGCTCGCGCGGCCCGCTTCATACAGCTTGCAGTGCTCAAAGATGTGAAACTCCGCCGTTTCCAGGTCCGTTGCGCCGATAAAGCAGGGGATCTTCGCCTGTTCGACCGTGTAATCGTGCGTCAGCGTCCGGATGATTTCGGAGACCTTGTTGCCGGAGATGACCCCGCCGCGCGTGACGATCGTGGGATCGATGATGTCCTTCGGCAGCAGGGTGCAAAGATATTTTTCAAGCATGTAGAGGTCTGTTCCCGCCGCATAGATCGCCGCAACCAGCGCGCCTGCGCTCGAGCCGGAGATCATGTCGATCGGGATTCCGTGCTCCTCCAGCACCTGCAGCACCCCGATGTGCGCCATACCGCGTCCGCCGCCGGACGCAAGCGCGAGTCCTACTTTCTTTCGTTCACTCAAAACGTTCATCCTTTCGTTAAAAAACGGTTTACCGTTACTCTATATTTATATTATAGCAAACGCGGGTGTCGTTTGCAAGAGCCGGGCGGTCGTTTCGTCCGGTGAGCGCCGGTTCCGGGTTTTTTGGATTTGCCGAAAAATATGCTCTTCCCTTTTCGGGATCGCTTTGCTATAATAAAAGGGTTAAGGAGAGTGTACTTATGGATGCTGTAAAAACAATCGCTGCGGCGCTTGCGCCGCTTTGCGGAATCGACGAGCCTGCGCTTGCGGAGTGGATCGAGATCCCGAAAAATACGGAGATGGGCGATTACGCATTCCCGTGTTTCCGCCTGTCCAAAGTTCTGAGAAAGGCGCCGAACGCGATCGCGGCGGAGCTTCAGGCGGCGCTGACGCTGCCTGCGGGCTTTACGAAGTGCGAGGCGGTCGGTCCGTATCTCAACTTCTTCACCGACAAGGGCGCGGTGGCGGACACGGTGCTTTCCCGCGTTCTCAAAGAAGGCGACGCCTACGGACATTCGACCGAGGGAAACGGGAAAACCGTCTGCGTCGAATACAGCTCGATCAACATTGCAAAGCCGTTCGGCTTCCACCATCTGCCTTCCACCGCGATCGGCAACGCGCTGTACCGGATCTATAAAGCGCTGGGTTACAACACGGTCGGCATCAACCACCTCGGCGACTGGGGCACGCAGTTCGGCAAGA
>CAMORL010000051.1 GCA_946623765.1 uncultured Clostridia bacterium | reverse complement strand
TATTATAGCAAAAGATCCGAAAATAGAAAAGAGAAACCTATACAAACAGGCAAAAAAATCGTATAATGAAAGCAACGATCCGAAAGGAGCCTTGTTTTTATGCGCTTATTCATCGCCGTGCCGCTGCCGAAGGACGTGCAGCGCGCCGTTTTTGCCGCCGGAGAGGAGCTTAAGGCGCTGAGCACCGCGGGCAGATTTGTGCCGTTCGGCAACCATCATGTGACGCTGCGGTTTCTCGGAGAGACCGGTTCGCTTGCCGACGTCGCCGCCGCCATGCACGAGGCGGTGCGCGACGCGCGTCCGTTTGTTCTGCGCCTCGGAGGGCTCGGTTCGTTCACCCACGGCGGCGCGCGGACGAGCTATCTTTCCGTGACCGGCGATCTCGAGGAGCTCAACCGCGTCCACGAAACGCTGGAATCCGCGCTCTTCGAATACGGCTTTGCGGGCGGCAAGGTGCGCTTTACGCCGCACATTACGCTGGCGCGCGCCGTGGAAACGACCTGCGATCCGTCCGCCGTGCGCGTGCCGAACGCGGCGTTTCCGGTGCGCTCGATCGTGCTCTACGAAAGCACGAACGAGAACGGCCGCATGGTCTATACGCCGGTGCATACCGAAACATTCTGAGTTTCCGAAAAAGGAGGAACAATGGCGTCTCTGACGATTTTCCGAGGCGGTGCGCACACGGGAAAAAGCACTGCGCTTTATGAAAAAATCCGGCAGCACCGGGAGGCGGGCGAACACGCGATTCTGCTGGTGCCGGAACAGGCGACCTATGCCGCCGAACGCAGGCTTGCCGAAAGACTCGGCGGGCTTTTGGGCGTGGAGGTTTACAGCTTCGAGCGTTTTTCGGAACGGCTGCTTTCGCGCTTCGGACGCGTCCGTCCGTTCCTGTCCGTCGAAGGACGGCAGATGGTTCTGCGCCGCGCCGCGTTCCGCAGGCACGCGGAGCTGACGGTGTTTTCGCGCGTGTCGCAGACGAGCGGCTTTGCGGAGACAATGGACGAGCTGATCGGCAGATTCAAGCAGAGCTGCATCACGCCCGACGATCTTGCCGCGGCGGTCGCCGCGATGGATCCGGATTCGCTGCTTGCGAAAAAGCTGCACGATATTCTGGTGATCTACCGCGAAAGCGAAGCGTTCCTCAACGAGCGGTATCTCACCGCGCAGGATCTTCTGACCGAAGCGCTGTGCGTGCTGAAGGACGCGGACCTTTCGGAAACATACGTGTACGTCGACGATCTCGACCGCACGCGCGAACAGGTTCTGCGGCTTTTGGAGACGATCATTTCCCGTGCGAAGAGCGTGACGATGACGCTGCGCGCCGAGCCGGATCCCCGGCTTTCCGCGCTGTTCGAAACGGAGGAGGAGCGTGCGCAGCGGCTTTCGCTCTACTGCGCCGAGCGCGGCATTCCGGTGTTCACCAAAACGTTTACGGATTCGAGCGCAAAGGTCGATCCCGCGATCGAGCATCTTTGCCGCGGGCTGTTTCTGCCGGAGCCCGAGCCGTTTCGTTCGGATTCGGACGCGGTGCAGGTGACGGGCTATGCCACGCAGACGCTGGAAGCGGAGATGACGGCGGACCGGATTCTTTCGCTTGTGAAAA
This sequence comes from uncultured Clostridia bacterium, assembly GCA_946623765.1. The sequence goes on along the minus strand of CAMORL010000051.1, from coordinate 9,087 downwards.
ATCATCCGGAGGTCCGCTATTCCGACGTCGCGATCGTCGTCTCCTCGCTCGACGCTTACGCGCCGCTTCTGAAGCGCGCGTTCCGCATGCGGGACATTCCGCTGTTCTTCGACGCGTCGCGACCGATCCTCGGGCATGCGGCGACCGATTTCGTGATGTCTTCCGTGCGGGCGGCGACGCGCTCGCTGTTCGTCGACGACGTGCTGCATGTGCTGAAAAGCGGCTACGCGGGCGTTGCGGCAGCGGACACGGAGATCTTTGAAAACTATCTTCTGCGCTACGGGCTGTACGGCTCGTCGCTTGCCGCGCCGTTTGCGATCGGAACGGTGCCGCCGCGCGCGGAACAGGTGCGCGCCGCGATCGTTCCGAAGCTTCAGAAACTCAAGGAGGGACTGTCCGGCAAAACGGCGGGGGAAAAGGTGCGCGGCATTTACGCGTATCTCAAGGACATGCAGCTCAGGCAGCAGCTTGTTGCCGAGTCCGACGCCCTGCTCGAAGCGAACGAATCACAGGACGCGCAGACCTACGCGCAGATGTGGAACACGCTGATGACGCTGTTCTCGCAGATCGACGCGATCATGGGCGACGTGCCGATGGGACAGAAGGAATTCTGCGCGCTGCTCGAAGAGGGGCTTTCCAGCTACAAGATCGGCGTACTTCCGGGGAAATCGGATCAGGTCGTGCTCGGGGATCTTGCCCGCACGCGGCTGAACCGCAGCAAGGTCCTGTTCATTCTCGGCTGCGCGGAGGGCGTGTTCCCGCCGGCAAGGAGCGACGACGCGCTCTTAAACGACGCGGAGCTTAGGCGCATGGAGGAAAACGGGCTTTCGGTGTGGGGAAAAACGGAGAGTCTTTCCGCCGCCGACCGGCTGCAGCTCTATACGCTGCTTACGAAAGCGACCGACTGCATCGTGTTTTCATATGCCTGCGCCGGGGCGTCCGGCGAACTGCAGCCGTCCCCGATCCTGAAAACCGTCGACGCGCTCTTTGACCGCGAGCAGCAGTCCGTGCAGATCGGCGGAGGCGGCGCGCTGCCCGCAAATCCGGCGGTCGGGTTTACGGCGATGCCGAAGATGGTGCGCGATTTTCGCGCGGACGGATTCGTGCACGAGAGGCTGCCGGTGCTGTACGATTATTATTCCGAGGATCCCGCATACCGCGACGCGACCGAAGCGATGCTTGCGGGAAGCGCCGGTTCACGCGCGAAGGTCATGCTCGGAAAGACGGTTGCGCGCGCGCTGTACGGCGACGCGCCGAAGATGAGCGCAAGCCAGCTCGAAGGGTTTAACCGCTGTCCGTTCCGTCAGTATCTGAGCTACGGGCTCCGGCTCGAGGAGCGCAAGGAATCGATCGAGCGCGCCGACAACGTCGGCACGTTCCTGCACGACGCGCTGGACCTGTTTGTCAAGACGGCGATGGAGGAGGGGACGGATCTGCGCACCATGAGCGACGAGGAGGCGGATACGCTTTTGGACCGCGTGATCGAATCGCTGATCGTTTCGCACAACGACGGCATCCTCACGCGCGACTTGCGGAGCGCCGCAGAGCTCTCCGTCAAAAGACGCACGCTGCACTGGTGCGTGTACTCCGTTTTAAGGCAGCTTCGCGAGAGCAGCTTCACGGTTGCCGCGACCGAAGTTCCGTTCGGCTGGAGCGACGATCAGCCGCAGGTGAAGCTCAAGCTGTCGGACGGAAGCGAGATCGCGCTGCGGGGCAAGATCGACCGCGTCGACCGGTCTCTGGACGGCACGATGTTCCGCGTCGTGGACTATAAGACCGGCAAGGACCACGCCTTTGATCCGACCAAATTCAAATACGGCGAAACGATCCAGCTGCCGCTGTATCTCGAGGCGGCAAAGCAGCTCGGATGCGAGGCGGTGGGCATGTACTACATGCCGCTGACCGCAGACAAACCGAAAAAGCCGGGCGACATTCCGGTTTACAGGCTGTCCGGCGTGACCGCGAACGACGCCGAGGCGATTGCGGCGAGCGACGGAAATCTGACCGGCAGGTCCGCGCTGATCGCCAAGCTGAAAAGCGGTGCGAACGGCTATGAGGGCGACATCGTGACCCGCGCGCAGCTTGAAACGCTGAAGGAGCAGGCGATCCGAACGGCGACGAATACGGCGGAACGGATTCTGAACGGCGAGGCGGATATCCGCTATGCGGAAAAAACCTGCAAATACTGTCCGTTCGACGCGGTCTGCCGGCACGACCGGCAGCTCGGCTTCCGCGAACGGGTCGTCAAGACGTGCACCCTGGACGATCTTTTGAACGAAGGAGGTGAGGAGCATGCCTGAACAGGAGCTCACACCGCAGCAATGGGATGCGATCCGAAAAAACGGAAACATGATCGTCTCCGCGTCGGCAGGCGCGGGCAAGACGACCGTGCTTTCGATGCGCGTCGCGCGGCTCGTTTCGGAGGGCGTTCCGATCGAAAACATGCTGATCCTGACCTTTACGCGCGCCGCCGCGGGCGAGATGAAAGCCCGTATCGCGAAACAGCTCAGAAAGGCCGCAGAGGGAAAGACCGGCGACACGGCGGCATACTTCCGCAGACAGACGGCCGCCGTTGCGAACGCGCACATCTCGACGATCGACGCGTTTTGCGCAAAGATCGTCTTCCGGCATTTCTTCCGCGTGGGGCTTACGCCCTCCGTGCGGACGCTCGACGGGCTTGAATCGGAGATTATGAAGACCGAGGCGCGCAACGCCGCAATGGACGCCTTTGCCGCGGAGGAGCGGGAGGAATACGGCCGTTTGATCCTTGCGATGGAAGGCGAGGAAACCCTGCACAAAGCGCTCGGCAGCGTCGCGTTTTTCCTGTCCTCGCTGCCCGCGCCGGACGAATGGCTTGCGGCGCAGGAGCGCGCGGTTGACGATCCAAACGCCGTGCGGGTGCAGGCGGAGTATGCGTTCCGAAGAGGAAAGGATCAGATCCGCGCGCAGATCGAGGCGGTCCGATACGAGACGGACCGGCTTTCGCGCGATTGCGAAAAGGTGTTTTCGGCAATCGATTTCATCCTTTCCCGGGTGAACGGCGCGCTGCTTGCGGATTCGCGCGAAGCGTATGCGGCTGCGCTTTCCGCCGCTGCGGAAGGCTGCCCTTCGCTCAGTTTTCCGAAGGGGTATACCAAGGAGGACAAAAAGCCGCTGGGCGACGCAAAATCCGCGCTGCTCAAACTGTGCCGTCAGGAGGCGGAGTTTTGCAGCAAGCCGCTTGATGAGCTCTTTTCGGAGGACCGCGCGGCGGCGCCGGTTCTGAAAGCGTTCTTCCGTCTGCTGCACCGGTATCTCGACCTGTACCGCGAGGCGAAGCGTCAGAAGAACGCGGTCGATTTCAACGACCTTGAACATATGGCGATCGAGATTCTGAAAGACGACGAGATCGCCGCGGAGTACCGCGACAAGTTTGAGACGATCATCGTCGACGAATACCAGGACAGCAACCGCCTGCAGGAAACGATCCTGAACCGCATTGCGCGGCCGGGACGGCTGTTCTTTGTGGGCGACGTCAAGCAGTCGATCTACCGGTTCCGCATGGCGGAGCCGTCGCTGTTCCTCGAAAAATGCGACAGTTTCCGGGGCGAACACGGCATCCGCATCGACCTCGGACACAATTTCCGCACGGGGAAATGCGTGATCGACACGGTCAATCATGTGTTTGAAACGATCATGAGACAGCCGATCGCCGGAATCGAATACGACGATCGCGCAAAGCTCAGACAGGGCAAGACGACTCTGCCGGCAGGCAGGGCGGAGCTGCATCTCATCGAACGGGAATCCGATCCGGACGAGGAGGAGACCGTGGAGAGCGCCGAAGCGGAGGCGCGGCTTGCCGCAAAGCTGATCCGTGCGCGCTTCGAACAGCCGATCACGGACGGAGACAGGGAGCGTCCCTGCCGCTACAGCGACTTTGTCGTGCTGCTGCGCAAGAGAGGGAACGTCCCCGTCTGGACGCAGACGCTGGTCGAAGAGGGCATTCCGTGCTATGCGGAATCCATCGGCGGATATTTCGACGCGATCGAAGTCAAGCTGATGATGAGCCTTCTGAAGGTGCTCGACAATCTCCGTCAGGACATCCCGCTTGCCGCCGTGCTGCGTTCGCCGCTGTTCGGGTTTTCGGACGCGCTGCTCGCAAAGCTTCGCGCAGGCAGAAAGCGGGAAGCGCTGGTCGACACGCTGCTTGCCGCAAGGGACGAAGAGCCCCGGGTCGACGCGTTCTTCCGGACGGTCGAACGGTATCGGAAGCTGTCGCACAGGATTCCGCTTTCCGAGCTCATCGAACGCGTCCTCGACGAAACGCATTACCGCGAGATGGTCGGCGCGCTCACAGGCGGCGATCAGCGCATGCAGAATCTCGAAGCGCTGATCCGCGCGGCGGCAGCCTGCGAAGCGACCGGCGTTTCCGGCATTCACGGATTCATAAAGTATATGGCGAACGCGGAGAAGACCAGCAAGATCGAGGTCGGCTCGGCGTCCGCGCTGACGGCGAACGTCGTGCGTATCATGACCGTTCATGCGTCGAAAGGACTGGAAGTGCCGTTTGTCATCTACGGCGAAACAGGCGGACGATTCAGCAACGAGGATCAGAAAAACCGGGTGCAGACGGACAGCGTGCTCGGGTTCGGTCTGAAATATACCGACGAATGCGGCGTCGTAACAGAAACGCTGGCGCGCAGGAACGTTTCTGCCGCCATAGGCGACGCGTCGTGGGCGGAGGAGCTGCGCGTTCTGTACGTCGGCATGACCCGCGCAAAGCAGGATCTGTATCTGATCGGATCGGTGAAAAACATTCCGGAAACGCTCGACGCGCTGAAACCGCCGATGCTTCTGAACATCCGGAAGTGCAGATCCGCGCTCGATCTGCTGCTCCTTTCGCTGAACGGGGTTCTCACGCCGGTGCAGCACAGGAAGAGCGAATTGACCGGCAGCGGAACGAAACCCGTTTCGACGGAACTGCTGCATCCGCGCGAGGAGGAACGCGCGGCGCTGAAGGAGCAATTTGCCTGGCGCTATCCGCATCCGGTCGTCGACACGCTGCCGGACAAAACCTCGGTTACGGGGCTCATGCGAAGCGACGCGCCGGACTTTGCGGAGCCCGCGTTCGAGACCGGCTACGACGTTCTTTCCGAGGGCAGCGCGGTGCATCGCGCGCTCGAATACCTGCCGCTTCGCGACGAAGAACGGCTGAGGGCGTATCTCGAATCGCTTTCGGAGGTTTCGCCGTTCCATGCAAACGCGATCCGTGCCTTTACAAAATCCCCGCTGTTTTTGCGCATGGCGGCGTCGGAACGCGTGGAGCGCGAATGGAACTTCCTTTGCCCGTTCCCCGCAAATCGGCTTCTGCCCGAAAGCAAATCCGACGGTTCGATTCTGCTGCAGGGCGTGATCGACGCCTGCTTCATCGAGGACGGCGCGTGGGTGCTGCTCGATTATAAGACCGACCGCGTGGACGGCGATCCCGAGGAACACGCCAAGAAGCACGCGCATCAGGTCGCGCTGTATGCCGAAGCGCTCGAAAAGCTCTCAGGGCTGCCGGTCAAGGCAAAATACATCGTTCTGCTCGGTGCGAACGCGGAGGTGGCGGTATGAGCCGCTATCCGGAGGCGTTTCTGAACCGCATGCAGACGCAGCTCGGCGAATCGTTTCCGGCGTTTTCGGAAGCGCTGTCCGAGCCCGCGAAAAAAGCGCTGCATATCAATACGCTGAAAACCGGAAGGGACGAGCTTTCCGCGCTGCTGGACCTTCCGCTGCCGGTTCTTTCCGAGAATCCGGACGGCGCGCCGCTGCCGGACGGGTTCAACCCGAACGCGACGCCGCTGCACGCCGCGGGGCTCTTTTATATGCAGGAGGCGACGGCGCAGGCGCCGGTTGCCGGATTCGAGCTTCCGGACGCGCCGGTCGTGCTCGACCTTTGCGCGGCGCCCGGCGGCAAGAGCGTACAGCTTGCGGCAAAAGCGCAGGGCGGCGTGCTGTTCAGTAACGAGATCGTACCGTCGCGCGCGGAGGTGCTTGCCGGAAACATCGAGCGCATGGGCGTCACCAATGCGTTCGTGACGAATGCCGAGCCGAAGGGGATCACGGAAAGGCTTTCGGGCAAGTGCGACGCCGTGCTTGTCGACGCGCCGTGCGCGGGCGAAGCCATGTTCCGCAAAGACGAGCAGGCGGTGCGCGACTGGTCTTTGGAACACGTCGAGACCTGTGCCGTGCGGCAGCGCGCCATTTTGGAGGACGCGCAGAAGGCGGTCAAGCCCGGCGGCACGCTCGTCTATTCGACGTGCTCGTTTTCCCCGCAGGAGAACGAGGAAACGGTGCAGGCTTTTTTGGACCGGCACACGGACTTTTCATGCGTGCGCTCACAGCGGCTCTATCCGCACACGAGCGCGGGGGAAGGACAGTTTTTTGCGGTGCTGCGCCGTGACGGCGAACGCGTCCCGTCCGTGTTTTCCATCGGAAAAAGCGACCGGATCCCGGCTTTCGACGCGTTTTCGGAACAGGTTCGGCTTCCCGAAGGTCAGATCCGGCTTTTGAAGGACGGACGCGTGCTGCTGCTGCCGGCGATGCCGTTTCCGTTCGACGGGGTCCGCGTTGTGCGCGCGGGGCTGCTTCTCGGCGAAGTCAAAGGCAGCCGGTTCGAACCCGCGCACGCGCTTGCGACGGCGGGAAAAACGACGCCGTTTTACCGGACGTGCGAATTGACCTTCGACGAGGCGATGCGCTATCTTCACGGCGAAACGCTGTTCAGAGACGCCGAAAAGGGATTCGGCGCGGCGACGTACCGGGGGCATGCGCTGGGGCTTTACAAGGCGTCGGACGGTATGCTGAAAAACCGTTATCCGAAGGGGCTGCGGCTCTTTCGGTGACGGCGCGGTTGACAAACGAAACAAATTATATATAATATTGTCAAAACGATCCTCACCCGGAAGGAGTAAACCATATGAAACTGGCAATTTACGGATACGGAAACCTCGGACGCGGCGTGGAAGCCGCAATCCTGAAGAACCCGGATATGGAGCTTGTCGGCGTCTTTACGCGGCGCGACCCCGCCTCCGTACGGACGCAGACCGGCGCGAAAGTCTTTGCCGCCGACGAGATTCAAAATCATAAGGACGAAATCGACGCCGTCATCCTGTGCGGCGGCAGCGCGACCGACCTGCCGACGCTGACGCCCATGCTCGCAAAGGACTTCTGCGTGATCGACAGCTTCGACACGCATGCGAACATCCCCGCGCATTTCGACGCGGTCGACGCGGCGGCAAGAGCGGGCGGCAAGCTCGCGCTGATTTCCTGCGGCTGGGATCCCGGCATGTTCTCCCTGAACCGGCTTTACGCGAACGCGATCCTGCCGGACGGGAAGGACTATACGTTCTGGGGACGCGGCGTGAGTCAGGGACATTCCGACGCGATCCGCCGGATTCCGGGCGTGCTGGACGCAAGGCAGTACACGGTTCCGATTGAGGACGCGCTCGAAGCGGTGCGTTCCGGCAGGCAGCCGGAGCTTACCGCACGGCAGAAACACCTGCGCGAATGCTACGTCGCGGCAGCGCCGGACGCAGACCGGGCGGCGATCGAGACTGCGATCAAGACGATGCCGAACTACTTTGCCGATTACGACACGACGGTCACGTTCATTTCCGAGGAGGAGATGAAACAGAACCACAGCGCTTTGCCGCACGGCGGATTCGTGATCCGCACGGGCAAGACCGGCATCCGCGACGAGCACACGCATCGGATCGAGTATTCCTTAACGCTCGATTCCAATCCGGAATTCACGGGCAGCGTGCTGGTGGCGTTTGCGCGCGCAATCGGGCGGATGGCGGACCGGGGAGAAACGGGCTGCCGCACCGTGTTTGAGATCGTCCCGGCGGATCTTTCGCCGCTTTCGCGCGAAAAGCTTCGCCGCACGATGCTGTAAAAACAAATACATGAGGGATTTTTGATGGATCAGAGCAAGTTTGAACGCTTCGACATGAAGAAGCCGCCGTACCGCACCGCGTGGTATCTGCGTCCGCTGACGTGGATTCTGAGCATGCCGGACGTCATAAAGCATCGCACGGTCATCAAAAAGACCGGCATGGACGGGATCGAACCGCCGTATCTTCTGCTGTGCAACCACAACGCGTTTCTGGATTTCAAGGTCGCGACAAAGGCGATCTTTCCGCACCGTGCCAACTACGTCGTGGCGATCGACGGGTTCATCGGACGCGAGGGGCTTTTAAGGCGGGTCGGCTGTATCTGCAAGCGCAAGTTCACCAACGACATCACGCTGATCCGGCAGCTGAAGCGCGTTGTCGCAAACGGCGACATCAACGTGATCTATCCAGAGGCGCGGTATTCCTTGTGCGGAACGACCGCCGTGCTGCCCGCGTCGCTCGGCAAGCTCTGCAAGCTTTTGGGCGTTCCGGTCGTGACGCTGATCTGTCACGGACACCACATCAATTCGCCGTTCTGGAACCTGCATCAGCGCGGCGTAAAACCCACCGAGGCGGAAATGACGCTGCTCTTTTCCGCAAAAGAGCTGAAAACCGCAGCGCCGGACGAGATCAACGAGCGGCTTGTACAGGCGTTTCAGTACGACGATTACGCGTGGCAGAAGGAAAAGGGCGTCCGCGTGACGTACGAAAAGCGCGCGGAAGGGCTTCATAAGGTGCTGTATCAATGCCCCGCGTGCCGTACCGAGTTCCGGATGGCAAGCGAAGGCACGCATCTCTGCTGCAAAGCCTGCGGCAAACGCTGGTTCTATCGGGAGGACGGAGCGCTCGAAGCCGAAAGCGGCGAAACGGAGTTTTCGCATATTCCCGACTGGTATGAATGGGAGCGCGAAAACGTCCGAAAAGAGGTCGAGGCGGGGACATATTCAAGCGGCGATCTGCCGGTCACCGTGCGCTCGCTGCCGAACGCGAAGAAATTCATTCTGCTCGGCGAAGGCACAATGCGGCACGACATGAACGGGTTTCATGTATCCGGCGTCGATCCGGACGGCGATCCGTTCGAGATGGAAAAGAGCGTGCCGTCGCTGTATTCGTGCCACATCGAGTATGAATATCTCGGCAAATTCGGCGACTGCGTGGACCTCAACACGCT
>CAMORL010000050.1 GCA_946623765.1 uncultured Clostridia bacterium | reverse complement strand
GCTCTTATTTATCCGTTCAGTATCTTTTTCCTTGCCTTCCAGTCCGGCATATATCGGTCGAGCAGTGCTTTGAACTCCGCCCCGTGCCCGTGCACGCGAATGTGGCAAAGCTCGTGCAGAATCACGTATTCGAGGCAGATCAGCGGATAGCGCGACAGCTGCAGGTTCAGCGTAATCTTTTTCGTCCTTGTGTTGCAGCTTCCCCAGCGTGAGGTCATGTCGCGCACGGTCCATTCGTTGGGCACAAGCCCCGTGCGCTCGCTCCACAGCGGCAGATAATGCTCGATCTCGGTTTTCAGCCGCTCGCGCAGCCATTCGTTCAGGATCGCCTCGCGCTTCTCGGGCGGCGCATCCGTTCTCAGAAACAGTACGATGCGGTCGGCTTCGAGCGTAACGCGGTTCTTTTTCTGCTGTGTTCTGACTTCAAGCGGAAACGCCTGACCGAAGAGTCTGACCGTTTCGCCGGAAACAAATTGTCTCGGTTCGTCCGCGTGGCTTCGGCGCACCTTTTCGACATGCGTGCGGATCCAGTTCGCCTTTTCCGCAAGGAACGCGCGGATCATCCGTTCCGGATACAGCTTCGGCGCGGTCACGCGGACCGTCCCGTCCGGCGGAACGATGGTGACGCGGACGTTTTTGACCTTTTTCCGTATGATCGTCGCCTCGATGCCGGCGACGTTGATGGTTTTTCCCGCGTCCATTTACTTATGGTAGGCTTCGTGCGCGCGGATCTTGCAGCCGCGATAGAGCTGTTCGAGAAGCAAAAGCCGCGCGATGCGGTGCGGAAAGGTCATTTTGGAAAATGAGATCCGCATATTTGCGCGGGCATAGACCTCGTCGGACAGTCCCAAAGACCCGCCGATCACGAACGTCAGCGGACGCGCTTCGACTTCTTTTTCCTCCAAAAACGCGGCAAAGGCTTCGGACGTCATCTGCTTCCCGTCGATTGCGAGCGCGACGACGAAGTCCTTCTGCCCGATGCACTTCAGAATGCGCTTCCCTTCCTTTTCTTTCACCTGCACCTCTTCCGCGGGATGCAGGGATTCCGGCGCTTTTTCATCCGGCATTTCGGCGATCTCCAGCGTACAGAACCGGGAAAGCCGCTTTTGAAATTCGGCGCAGGCGTCCTCGAAATAACGCTCCTTCAGTTTTCCGACACAGACGATGCGAACGGTCATGCGAGTTCAAACACCCCCGTCGGTTCTTCGCGCCTGGCGACGGCGATCTGCATGTCGCCGATGCCGGCTTCCTCAAGCGCGGCGCGCACCGCGACCATCGCAAGCTCGGGATAGTTGTTCTCTTTGCTCAAATGCCCGAGGATCACGTTTTTCACGCCGGTTGCGTACAGCTTCACGAGCGCTTTGCCGCAATCGTCGTTGTTCATGTGCCCGTTTCCGGACAGAATGCGTTTCTTCAGCAGATACGGATAGCTGCCCGCCATCAGCATATCGACGTCATGATTCGCTTCAAACAACAGCAGTTCGCAGCCGGAGAGGATCGAAAGAATACGCGCGTCGACATGTCCGAGGTCGGTGCAGACGCCGACCTTATGTCCTTCCGCCGTGACGGTAAATCCCACGCAGTGGATCGCGTCGTGCGGGACGGAAAACGGCAGCACGCGCATGCCTGCGAGGTAGAAATCACGGTCCGATTCGAACACACAGACGTTTTTCGGCGCAACGCCGCCGAGCTTTTCCCGCATCATCGACCATGTGTCGGCGTTGGCATAGACCGGCAGATCGTATTTTTTGGACAGGATGTTCACGCCGCGAATATGATCGTCGTGTTCGTGCGTAATGAAAATGCCGGAAAGCGAACGGGCGTCGACGCCGATCCGTTCAAGAAGCTCGGTGATGCGTTTGCAGGACAGCCCCGCGTCGATGAGAATGCGCGTGCCGCCCGCTTCGATGTAGGTTGCGTTCCCGGAGGAACCGCTGCACAGGGGACAAAGTTTCATAGGGTCTCCGATTCAGTATTGTCATTGCGAAAACCGCGCCGCAGTCGCTCCGGGACGACGGTTTCCTGTCTCTGACGCTCATTTTGGACAGTATAGCACAAATTCCCGCATCGGAAAAGGGTTTTTATTGCGTTCCGAAAAAAGCCGTGTTATACTTTTTGCATGATTATCGAAGAACTGGCGCTTGCCAAACTGAACCTGACGCTCGGCGTGCTCTATAAGCGCGAGGACGGGTATCACGCCCTCGACACCGTCATGCAGACGGTGTCGCTGTTCGACCGCGTCTTTATCGAAAAATCCCGCACCGTGGACGTGCACGTCACCGGCATGACGCTGCCGCAGGAAAACACGATGTACAAAGCCGCCGTGCTCTATAAGCAGGCGACCGGCTGCGGCGCGAAAATCCGCTGCGAAAAGCGCATCCCCGCGCAGGCAGGCATGGGCGGCGGCAGTGCGGACGCAGCCGCGGTCCTGCGCGGACTTCAGCGGCTGCATCGCATGGCGGACGACAGAACGCTCCGGGAAATCGCTCTGGAGGTCGGTGCGGACGTGCCGTTCTGCCTGGTCGGCGGAACCTGCCGGTGCGAGGGCGTCGGCGAGCTTCTGACGCCGTTTCCGCTCGGCAAACGCCTGTGGTTTGTGATTGCAAAGCCGAACGAGGGCGTTTCAACGCGCGAGCTGTTCAGCCGTCTTCCGCTGCCGAGACCGCGCGTAAGGACGCTTTCCGCCGTCGCCGCGCTTGCAAAGGGCGATCTTCCTGCTCTCGCGCCGCTCATGCAGAACGTTCTGGAGCCCGCCGCGATCGAGCTTGTGCCGGAGATCGGCGCGCTGAAGCAAAAGCTGCTGGACGCCGGCGCTATCGCCGCTCAGATGACCGGCAGCGGTTCCGCGGTCTTCGGTCTGTTTGAAAGCGAAGAAGCGGCGAATCATGCGCTCCCCGCCGTATCCGACGCAGCGTTTTCGACGGTCTGCTATTCCCTGTGAGGCAGTTATGAACGATCGTCATATCCGGATTCTTGCAACGGCGGGCGTGCTCGCCGCGGCGATCTTTCTGCTCACCGCATTCATCCGTATCCCGCTGCCGGCGGGGTATCTGAATCTCGGCGACTTCGGCGTGTTTCTTGCCGCCATGCTGCTGCCTGCGGGCTGGGCGGCGCTGACGGCAGGCGTCGGCAGCATGCTTGCGGACCTTGTCGGATTTCCGCTGTATGCGCCGGTTACGTTTGCCGTGAAGGGGCTTGCCGCGCTTGTGTTTTCGCTGCTTTGGCGGCATCTCTCGGGCGGACGCAGATACCTTGCGTTCCTTGCCGTGCTGATCGTGCCGCTCGGTTATTTCGCGTTCGAGCGGATCGTCTTCGCAAACTTCGCATGGGCGGATCTGCCGATGAATCTTCTGCAGGCGACCGTCGGCGCGGGACTTGCACTTTCCGCGGATCACGCAACAAAACGCCGCTTTTCCGTCTGACCCCGAAAGCCGTTAAAACCGTTCATTCTACCGACAGTAGAGCCGCATTCTCCTGCCGGTAGACGGTCTTTTGTCATCGGTAGAGTGCTCTTGACAAAAGAATATGTTATTATCATAATAGTATCTTATGTTTTATCAGGAGGATTTCCCCCATGCGTATCCGCATTTCAGCTGACAGCACCTGCGACCTGAGCCCGGAGCTCATCGAGCAGTACGACATTGCCATCACCCCGCTGTATATCCGCCTCGGCGACAAGGACCTCAAGGATTCGATTGAGGTCACGCGCGACGATATCTACAGCTATGTCGAACGCACAAAGTCCATTCCGAAGACCGCGGCGGTCAACGTCGGCGATTATGTGTCGTTCTTCCGGGACGTCCGCGAACAGGGCTATGACGGCGTCGTGCATTTCACGATCTCAGCCGAGATGTCGAGCTGTTATCAGAACGCATGCCTTGCAGCCGAGGATTTTGAAAACGTGTACATCGTCGATTCGCGCACGCTTTCCACCGGCATCGGACACCTCGTGCTCGACGCGTGCATCCTGCGCGACGAAGGCAAATCCGCTAAGGAGATCTTTGATATCCTCGAAGAGCGCAAAAAGAAACTCGACGTCAGCTTCGTGCTCGACACGCTCCGCTATCTTGCGCTCGGCGGACGCTGCAATTCCCTGCTCGCGTTCGGCGCGAATCTTCTGAACCTCAAACCGTCGATCCAGGTCAGGCACGACGGCACCATGGGCGTAGACAAAAAATACCGCTGCTCGTTTGAGCACGCGGTCGTGCGGTACGTCAACGACAAACTCGCAGACAAGGATTCTCTGGACCTTCGCCGGATCTTCATCACCGACTCCGGCTGCAGCGACGAAATCCGCAGCGTCGTCGAAGAAACGGTCCTGAAAAACGCGCCGTTCAAGGAGATCATTCATACCCGTGCCGGCTGCACGGTCTCCTCGCACTGCGGACCGAACTGCATCGGCATTCTGTTCTACCGAAAATAAATAAGCGCAAAGCGGCGGTCGCAACGACCGCCGTTTTTTTGCGCCGCGGCGTTCGATTTTGCCGGTGCAGACGATTGCAAAATGCTGTCGATCGCTGTATAATACTAAAAAATGATAAGGAGTCCTTTTCTTATGGAACTGACAGGCACGTTTTTTTATTGGGATTGGGAAATGCAGCTCATGGAATGGCTGCAGTCACATCTCCCGCACGAGGGCTTCGGCTTCTGGCTGCTAAGTAATCTGTCCGCATTCGGCGAGGAGCTTCTGCTCGTTGCGATCATGGGCTTTCTCTATTGGGGTCTCAACAAGAAATTCGGCAAATACATCGGCATCAACGTGCTGATGGTGAACGTCTGGAACCCGATGATCAAGAACATCGTCCTGCGTCTGCGCCCGTACTTTGTAGAGAAATATCACGTGGAACTGCTCCGGAAGATCGACTCCAACGCGGATACGATGGATGTTGCGGCGCAGGGGTTTTCGTTCCCGAGCGGACATTCCTCCAACGCGGTGACGGTATACGGTTCGCTCGCCGCCCACGAAAAGAAGAATAAACTCCTTTGGACGCTTGCAATCGTCCTGCCGCTGCTTGTCGGCTTCTCCCGCATGTTCGTCGGCGCGCACTATCCGACGGATGTACTCGGCGGATGGGTTCTCGGCGTCATCGTCGTGCTGCTGGTTCCGTGGCTTCGCAAAATCATCAAAAACCGCTGGCTGTTCTACGGCGTTCTGCTGCTGACCGCCGTTCCGGGCATCTTCTACTGCAAAACCGACGACTATTTCACCTCGTTCGGCATGCTGCTCGGGTTCATCCTTGCCGAGCCGTTTGAGGAACGGTTCGTCAAGTTTGAAAACACGTCCAACATCTTCCGCTGCATCCTGCGCACGATCGGCGGCGGGCTTCTGTACTTCGGGCTGAACACCTTGCTGAAGCTCCCCTTCCCGAAGGAACTGCTGGATGCGGGCACGCTTGTTTCCCACCTGATCCGTACGCTGCGCTACGCCGCCGTGATCTTTGCCGTCATCGGTGTGTATCCCATGGTCTTCAAATTGACCGGGAAACTCTGGAAAAAGAAGGAGCAAGCAGCGTAACCGCCCGAATCGGGGCAGATATAAGCCGGCAAAAACAACTCGCGGCGATCGGATGATCGCCGCTCTTTTTAATGTGTCGGATTTTCCACCGTGCCGATAAACAGCGGCGTTCCGCCGCTTCCCATAATAACGAACAGGAACGGGCGGTTCAGGTGGAATTCGATCAGGGGCAGCGGCGGTTCGGTTTCGTCCGGCATCGGCGCTTCGCCCGGCGCCGGAAGCACTTCGGTATACCCCGCCGCTTCCATGCCGGTTTCGTTGAGGTCGACGACCGTTTCCTGAACGACCCGGTCAAGCCGCGTCGGCACGCTCGTCATGCCCGAGAAATCCGCGCCGTCCGCGAACACATCCCGAAGTCCCAATGCTGAGAGTACGTCCGCAAGCTCAAACCGGTCCGAAAACGTGAATTCCGGAAGCTTCAGATCGACGTCCGCACGCACGGTCTCGCCGCCCGAAAGAAGCGTCTGCAGCTTTTCGGGCGTGCCGAGAAGATCGGACAGTATAACCCCCTCGTCGGGAAGCACGAACTCGATTCTGCCCCTGCTTTCGTACCATACGGAGTACCGCAAAAAGCCTTCGCCGCGCACAACGGACGTGTTCTCGGTCAGCCGATGCAGATACGCGGCGGTTTCATTCGTCCCGTCCGCGCGGGTAAACGTGCCGGGCTGTGCGCTGCCGAACGGTCGGCTCCATTGATCCCGGAAATAGATCGTGTTGAACAGCACGGCAATGGTGAGCGGATCAAAGTCCATCGCCTCCGGCGCGGGCGCAATCAATCCGTTCGTCTTTTCCGCGATCCAATCTGCAATGCGCTTTGCCGCGGCGTCGGTGCCGAACGCGACCGTTTCGACCGTCGCATCGTAGCGTTCGGACAGCTGCGTCCGGTATTCTTTTTTCACCGGAAACACATCGCCCATCCACAGCGAATTGCACAGTGCGATCTCGCCGGTTTCGGCGGGTCGGTTCAGCCTTGCCGTCATGCCGTCGATCGTCGCATGAAGCGCGTCAAGGCTTTCACAGCCGAGCAGCGTCAAAAGGTCCTCCCTCGTTTTGCCGTTCGCGCCCTCCGCCGCCATGGCAAGCGCATAATACGCGCTGATCGGCGAGAAGTTGCGGTTGCTTTCGCCGTCGAGCAGCGCCGCGCCGAGCAGCGCAGCAAAGCCCGGATAATCCTCCGGCGCAAAAAAGGCGAAGCCGAGATCGGTCGGCGCGATGTCCGCTTCCGGATAAACGGAATCCGGGATATCGGGCGCGGCGCACGCCGCCGCAAAAAGCATCAGAAGCGCCGACAGCAGGGCGATGACGTGTTTCATGAACGTTCTCCTTTCGGTTCCTGTTATAAAGACAATCCGGCTGCGCAAAATGATACATCGTATGTGAAACAATCTGTACGGCGTAAAAAAAGAGCCCGTAACGGGCTCCTGTACGCGGTGATTATTCCGCTGTGGGATTCGTGACCGTACCGATGAACAGCACCGTACCGTCGGACGCTTCGATCGCATAGAAGAACGGACGCGTCAGGTGGAATTCAATCTTTTCGAGCTGCTGCGGAAGGAATGCGGTCGCGCGCATCGAGACCATCGTGTACGCCGCCGCTTCCACGCCGTTTTCATCAACGCCGATGTACGATTCCTGAATCACGCTGTCGATGCAGCAGGGCGTGTCGGACATGCCGGAGAAATCCGCTGCGGGGGTGAAACTGCGGCTCAGACCCAGTGCGGAGAGCACCTCCGTAAGCTCCATCTTGTCGCGGAACTTGAACAGGGGAATCTCGAGGCTGACGTCATACTTCACGTCGACGCCTTTGTGCAGCAGCTTGTCGATCGCATCCGGCGAACCGAACAGCGATTCCAGCGCGACGCCCTCGTCCGGCAGTACGAACGTAACGTAGCCGACCCTTTCCAGCCAGACGCGATACGCCATCCAGCCGTCGCCGAAGCGAACGGACGAATTCCGGTCGAACCGGTGCATATAGCTGACTTCCGTTTCGCCGTCCGGCGCATAGAACGTGCCGGGTTCGGTCTGTTCGGGATTGAACTTCTCCGCCCAGCCGTCCTTCAGATAGATGGTATTGATCAGCACGGCAAGCGTCGAGGGATCAAAATTCAGCGCGCTCGGCTGGACGTTGATCTTGCCGCGCGTCTGCTTGTTGATCCATTCCGCGATCTGCATTGCCGCAGACTGCGTGCCGAATTCCACGATGTTCGCTTCCGACCGGTAGGTTTCGGCAAGCGAGCCGAGGTATTCCGGATGGAACGACACCGCCTGGCCGCCGATGTTCTCCGCCATCCAGAGCGAATTGTGAATGTCGAGCGTGCTGTGTTCCGAATCGACCGTCAGCATTTCGAGCATGCCTGCGCAGATACCGCGCAGCTCTTCAACGCTCCTGCAGCCCAAAAGCGTCAGCAGCTCGGTTTGCGTATCGCCCTTTGCGCCTTCCGCAACCATGGCAAGCGCAAGATACACGCTGATCGGCGAAAGGTTCCGGTTCTGTTTGCCGGAAAGCAGCGCTGCGGACAGCAGGTTTGCAAAGTCGCCGTAGCCGCCGACCGCGGGCACTTCGCCCGTCGGCGCATAGATCGGCTCGACGGGGTCGGTCAGTTCGATCGGCTTATCAAGCGATTCGCCCGGCTCAATCGGCGGATTTTCGATCGGCTCCAGCGTGATCGGCTCCTCGGAGGGTTGTTCCTCGGGGTTCTCCTCCGGCGTTTCGGTCGGCTGTTCGACAGCGGGATCGTTTTTCGTTTCGGGCGCTGTTTCCGCTGTCTGGATTCCGGTACAGGCAAAAGCGGAGAGCAGCAGCATTCCCGCGAGCAGTATACTAAGCATGCGTTTCATAGGCATTGCTCCTTTCCTTGTTTGCCAATAATACCGTTCAGCCTTCGATTTGGTTGCAGATCGGACGGCACTGTTCGTCGATCTTCCGGTAGAGCGCATCCGCGCGCGCGGTAACGTCGTCGTAGATCGCCTTTGCGCGGGCATACAGATCCTTTACAAACGCTTCGTCGTTCAGTCCCTGCAGGTTGATGTTGACGTTCAGCCACGCGCCGCGCGCCGCCGTCACGATCGCCGCCGCACCGACGCCGAAATCGCTTGCACAGTTCGGGTTGATCCGTCCCTCGAGTTTTTCGAGGACCGCGATCGTATGCGCGCAGAGCGAAAGCGTGCGGAACGGCATGTTCGCCGCTTCCTTGGTGGTCTCTTCGATCGCTGCGCGGCGAGCCGCCTTCTGCTCGTCCGTGTCCTTCGGAAGGTGCATTGCCTCGAAGAGCTTGTTGAACGCGAGCGTATCGTCGTCGATCGCTTTGCGGAACTGCTCGATCAGCGGTTCGCCGACGATCTTTGCCGCCTCCGCGTTGTCCCAGTTTTCGGCATACTTCTTCTTGCCGATGGTAAGGTTCGCGGTCATCACGGCGAGAGACGCGCCGCATGCGCCGAACAGCGCGGCAACCGAGCCGCCGCCTGGTGCGGGCGCGTTGCTTGCCAGAATATCCGTAAACTCGGTTACGGTCAGATTGGTCAGTTGTTCCATATGGGTTCTCCTTTCAGTGGGATAAATCAGGCCATCCGTTCGCCTTTTTTACAGACGATCGAGGCGCGGTTGGTTCCGTAGCGATAGATCAGCTGTTCGAGATTGTCCGCGTCCCAGACGACAAGGTCCGCCTGCTTGCCCGGCTCCAGCGTGCCGAGCCGGTCTGCCATGCCGATCGCCGCCGCGCCGTTCAGCGTCGCCGCGGTCAGCATCTCCGCGGGTGTGATCTGTCCGTAGAGACAGCCGGTCGTCATCGCAAACGGCAGCGAAAGGTTCGGCGTCGAACCCGGGTTCATGTCGGTCGCGACCGCAACGGGTACGCCCGCGTCGATCATGCCGCGGAAATTGCCGTACGGCTTTTTGAGATAGAACGACGTTGCGGGCAGCATGACCGCGATCACGCCGCCGTCCCGAAGCGCTTCGATTCCCTCCGATCCTGTTTCGGAAAGGTGGTCGCAGGAGATCGCGCCGACGCGCGCCGCGACTTCGGTTCCGCCGATCTCTTTGATCTCGTCGGCGTGCAGCTTCGGAACGAGCCCGCATTGTTTGCCGGCAAGCAGAATCCGTTCGGATTGCTCGGCGGTAAAGACGCCGTCGTCGCAGAACGCGTCGACAAAGTCCGCAAGCCCTTCCTCCGCAATCGCGGGGATCGCTTCCTCGCAAAGCCAGTTCACATACGCCTCGTGCTCCATGCCCTCCGGAAACGCGTGCGCGCCTAAAAACGTCGCCGCGACGTCGCCGAATTCTTCTTTGAGCCGCCGCACGACACGCAGCTGCTTCCGTTCGGTTTCGAGATCGAGCCCGTAGCCGCTCTTGATCTCGACCGCCGTCGTGCCGTGCGCGAGCATTTCGAGATAGAGCCCGCGCGTCTTTTCATAGAGCGCGTCCTCGCTCGCTTTTCGCGTTTCACGCACGGTCGACAGGATTCCGCCGCCCGCCGCAAGGATTTCGAGATAGGTTTTTCCGGCGAGCTTCATCGCAAGCTCGTGCTCGCGCCAGCCGCCGAACACCAGATGCGTGTGGCAGTCGACAAGACCCGGCGTAACGAGCCTTCCTTTGCAGTCGACCGCGTCGTCGGCCTTCGGCGCTTCGCCTTCGCCGAGCGCGGCGATCAGACCGTCTTCTTCAAGAAGCCATGCGTTGTGAAGCCTCAAAAGTTCGCCCTGCGCTTTGCCGCATACCGCCGAAGAACCGGTCGCCGTAGAAAGCTCACCGATGTTGAAAAAGACACGTTTCACAGAAGATGGCACTCCAATACCTGCTTGAACGGCTCAAATTTTTCGATCTGCATATAGTAATCCGCCGCGTCGACAAACGCCATCATCGGCGCAAGACCGATGATCTCGGTGCCGACCACGTGTACGCCGTAGCGCGCCGCCTCGAAGCGGACGAACTCCAGCACGCGATAGAGCGGCGTCTGTTTATAGTCGCACATGTTGATCGAAACCTGCGCGATGTTGCGTTCCTCGAGCATGACGCCGAGCGCTTTGACCGCACGGAACCCGCCGTCCTTTTCGCGGATGATCTTTGCAATCTTCTTCGCGATCGAAACGTCGGAAGTGTCGAGGTTGATGTTGAACGCGATCAAGGGCTGACGCGCGCCGACGGCGACGACGCCCGCGGACGGATGAATGCGGTTGCCGCCGAAGTCCGGATGCCACTGATCCTCGAGCACCTTTGCCGCCATGCCCTCGAACTGACCCTTGCGGATCGCGGCGAGGTTCTTGCGGTGCGGCGCGGA
>CAMORL010000049.1 GCA_946623765.1 uncultured Clostridia bacterium | reverse complement strand
ACGCGGAAAGCATCATCACCAACGAACGGTATGTCTGGATCGGCAACGTCATCAAAACCTGCTATAAGAAGAAGAGCGCGGGCAAGCTGTCCGTATCCGATAAGATCGACCGCATCGTGACGAATCGCTGGCTGGGCCTGCCGATCTTCGCGGCTGTGATGTTCCTTGTCTACTGGATCGCGATGGTCGCCGTCGGTGCGCCCGCAACCGACTGGGCAAACGACGGTCTGTTCGGCGACGGGTATCACCTCGTCGGCATCGGCGACAAGGAAGCCCAGGCCGCCGCGGACGATTACACCGCTGCGGTAACGGCGCTCGACGCGTACGGCCTTGAGGTGGACACCGAAGATCCGGATTTCGAACCGGAAAAAGCGCTGGAAATGATCCGCACGTTCAAGAGCGACGCAGACACGGCGATCGCAGTGGTGCAGGACGAAGAAACCCTTGCGCTTTCGGATGTCATCGTATACTTTGACGAAGTACCGGAGGATGCGGGCGACGACGTCAACCCGATGTCCTTCAAAGATGCGGTTGCATACTTTGAAGAAAAAGGCTTTGAAGAGCCCGATCCCGCCGATTACGGCGTGTGGGTACCCGGCGTTCCGGCGCTGATCGACAAGCTGCTCCTTGACGACGAGGACAACCTTCGCGTTCCCGAATGGCTGTACGGGCTGATTCAGGACGGTATCGTTGCCGGCGTCGGCGCGGTGCTCGGCTTTGTGCCGCAGATGCTCGTTCTGTTCCTGATGCTCGCGTTCCTCGAAGCGTGCGGCTACATGGCGCGTATCGCGTTCGTGCTCGACCGTATTTTCCGTCGGTTCGGTCTTTCCGGCAAATCCTTTATCCCGATGCTGATCGGCGCAGGCTGCGGCATTCCGGGCATCATGGCGTCGCGTACCATCGAAAACGAGCGTGACCGCCGTATGACGATCATGACGACCACCTTTATCCCTTGCGGCGCAAAGCTGCCGTTTATCGCAATGATCGCAGGCGCGATCTTCCACGGCTCGCCCTGGATCTCCGTGTCTGCATACTTCATCGGCGCGGCGGCGATCATCATCTCCGGCATCATGCTGAAGAAGACGAGAATGTTCGCAGGCGATCCCGCTCCGTTCGTTATGGAGCTCCCCGCTTACCACTGGCCGACCGTCGGCAACGTCCTCCGTTCGATGTGGGAGCGCGGCTGGTCGTTCATCAAGAAGGCTGGTACGATCATCCTTCTGTCCACGATCGTGATCTGGTTCCTCTCCCGCTTCGGCGTCAACCCCGAAACGCACGTCTTCGGTCTGCTCGAAGAGGATCTCATCGAGTATTCGATCCTCGGCACCGTCGGCAAATGGATCCAGTGGCTGTTCGCACCGCTCGGCTGGGGTGAATGGCGTGCGGTCGTCGCATCCGTCACGGGTCTGGTCGCAAAGGAGAACATCGTCGGCACGATGGGCGTTCTGTTCGGCGGCAAGGCTGCCTATGCAGAGCTCTACAAAGCAATGCCCGGCGTAATCGGCTTCTCGTTCCTCGTGTTCAACCTGCTGTGCGCACCGTGCTTCGCGGCGATCGGCGCGATCAAGCGCGAAATGAACAGCGCAAAGTGGACGTGGTTCGCAATCGCTTATCAGACCGTGTTCGCATATGCGATCTCCCTGATGATCTATCAGTTCGGCTGCATCTTCACCGGAAACGTTCATGTGATCGGTCTGATCGCGGCGATTCTCGTGCTCGCAGGCTTCGTCTACATGCTCTTCTTCAAGAAGTATAAAGAAGCCACGACGCTGACCAAAGAGGTCCGCATCAAGTAAAACAACACTGCCGCCGCTTCGAAATGCGCAGCGGCGGCAGATTCATTCGGAAAGGAGTGTGTGTGATGTTTGCATGGATCGGAGACAATCTCCTGACAATCGGGATCCTGCTTGTGCTCGGGGCAGCGGTTTTTGCCATTGTTTTCTCGCTGATCCGGGACAGGAAAAAAGGACGTTCTTCCTGCGGAAGCGGCTGTGCGCACTGCCCGATGGCCGGCAAATGCCATGCGCACGCAACGGAGACAAAGCAATGATCAAAACCACGCTGAAAGTCGACGGCATGGCATGCTCTATGTGCGAATCGCATATCAACGACGTCGTACGCAGATCATGCTCCGTCAAAAAGGTGACCTCTTCCCACAAGAAGGGTGAAACGGAGATCCTCTCGGAGGAACCGCTCGACATCGACCGTCTCAGAAAAGCGATCGGAGAAACCGGCTACACCGTCACATCATACTTTGCGGAGCCTTTCGAGAAACGCCGTCTCTTCGGCAGATAACCCCTTCTGCCGTCCCCCCATCGGACGCACGGATCTATCGTGCGTCCTTTTTTGCCGCATAAAAAGGGACTCTTCGTTTTTGAAGAGCCCCTTGCCGTTTTCCAAGAGCTTCCTTTCCGACGGTCTTACATCCACTTGCCTGCCCAGCGTCCGAGCTCGTCTGCGCCCGTGCCGCTGCCGAAGCGTTTGCCGGTCTCGACCTTTGCACCTTTTGCGAGTTTCTGCAGATTGTCGGCGGTGCTGCCGAGTCCGCTCCCGCCCGAAGTGGCAAACGGGATGACGGTCTTACCGGAAAAATCATACGCTTCCATGAACGTGTCGATGATCGACGGCTCACGGTACCACCAGATCGGGAAGCCGACGAATACGACCTCGTACTGCGCCATATTCTGCACGCGGGTTCCGATCGCGGGACGCGCGCTGCGGTCGTTCATTTCCACGCTCGAACGGCTCTTTTTATCCATCCAGTTGAGGTCCGCATCGGTGTAGGGCGTTTCCGGACGGATTTCGTAGAGATCCGCGCCGATTGCCGCCGCAAGACGCTCCGCAAGCGCTGCAGTCACGCCGCTTGCGCTGAAATACGCTACCAATGTCTGTTTCATATTGAGTTCCTCCTTTTATGGTTCTGTTCCGATAGTCTGATATGCTTCCGGCAGGGAATCTCATGCTGCGTTGATTTTACGGCAGCGCAGCCGCATGCACGGTTCAGTCCTGTTTCTTTGCGCGCTCGGCGATCTCCGGCCAACGCTTGATGATATACTGCACCGCGTTGCGCGAATGCGGGACCATGCAATCCGTACAGTTTTTGATTCCGTTTTCCATGTAGGTGAAATTGCCGCCGCATTTGTCGCCCAGCATATACAGCGGGCAGTAGCAGAAGAGGCAGTTGAAGTCCTCCGGGTGCTCCGTCTTATGACACGGAAAATATCTGCAGTCGGTGTTGTTGATGAAAGAATCGCTGTTCATTTTGCTGCTCCTCTCGTTTCGTCGATTTCATATAACAGCGCGTTGACGATGCACGCCGCTACGTTGCTTCCGCCCTTTCTCCCGCATGCGACAATACAGGGCACGTCCGTTTCGATGATCCGTTCCTTCGACGCGACGACGTTCACAAATCCGACCGGCACGCCGATAACGAGCTTCGGACGGTATCCTTCGTCGATCAGCTCGCGAAGCCGGATCAGCGCAGTCGGCGCATTGCCGATCGCAAAGATCACGTTCCCGCCGAGCCGCGCCGCCTTGTCCATGCTGACGCGCGCGCGGGTCACGCCCTGTTCCTTCGCCGCCATTGCGACGTCTTCGTCCGACATAAAGCAAACCGCCCGACAGCCGAGCTTTTCAAGCGTCCGCTTGTTGATCCCCGCAAGCGCCATCTGCGTATCGGTGACGACCGTCGCGCCGTCCTTCAGCGCATCCTTGGCAAGCCGTACTGCGTTTTCGGAAAAATACAGATTGTCGGCATAGTCGAAATCCGCCGTCGTGTGGATCACGCGCTTCACAATCGGCGCCTGTTCCGGATCGAGCTTCCGGTCGCCGAGTTCCTCCGTGATGATGCGAAAGCTCTCGCGCTCGATCTCCATCGGCGCGATCTTTTGAATCTCCGTCATACGCCCTCCCTCAATATGCGGTAAACCGCGTTCATATCCATGTGGTTTCGGATCGTTTCGGCAAGCAGGTCGTACTGCCGCTGCTTGTGCGCTTCACCCGACACGCGTCCCAGAAGCGTCGGATCGACGCCTTTCTTCTCCGCAAGCATCCGCACGATCGCTCCTGCCACCGCATCGCCGTCCAGGATCCCGTGCACATAGCTTCCGCAGACATTCCCGGAGATCGCGCCGTCGGTCTTTTGCGTGCCCGTGACCTCGTCGGTGATCGAAACGACCGGCGCGTCGCTTTCGGTCACGCCCATGTGGATCTCGTAGCCCTCAAACGGCAGTCCCGAAAGCACGGAAAACGCGCCGGAAAGCGTATGGAACGCGCCAAAAACGCGCGTCCGCGTCTTCTGTCCGGCAAACGTCGTTTCGACCGGAAGCAATCCCATGCCGCGCAAGGTTCCGCCTTGCTCTGCGCCGAGCGGATCGGAAAGCGTTTTCCCGAGCATCTGAAACCCGCCGCAGATACCGAACACCGCGCCGCCCGCATCGGCAAAACGCAGGATCTTCGCTTCGAGTCCGCTTTGTCTGAGCCACAGCAGATCCGCCATCGTGTTCTTCGTACCGGGCAGGATGACCATATCCGGCTCGCCGAATTCGCGCACAGACGAAACATACCGCACGGAAACGCCGTCGATGCCTTCCAGTGTACGGAAATCCGTGAAGTTCGAGATGCGCGGCAGCCGCATCACCGCAATATCGACGAGCGCGGCAGGCTTGTTTTCGAGCCGTTCGGAAAGGCTGTCCTCGTCGTCGATGTCCAGATGCACATACGGCACGACGCCGACGACCGGAATGCCGGTCAGATCTTCAAGCTGTCTGAGTCCCGGCGTCAGAATCGATTCGTCGCCGCGGAATTTGTTGACGACGAGCCCTTTGACAAGCGCGCGTTCGTCGGGATCCAGCAGCGCAATCGTGCCGTAAAGCTGCGCGAACACGCCGCCGCGGTCGATGTCGCCGACAAGCAGCACCGGTGAAGACGCCGCCTTTGCCATACCCATGTTCACGAACACGTCCGCATCCTTGAGATTGATCTCCGCGGGGCTGCCCGCGCCTTCGATCACGATCACGTCGTTTTGCTTAGACAGCGTGCCGTATGCCTTCATGACCTCCGGAAGCAGCGTTTTCTTGATTCTGAAATATTCCCGCGCGGAAAGCTGCGCCCGCACCTCGCCGTTTACGATGACCTGCGAGCCCATATCGCTTGTGGGCTTTAGGAGAATCGGGTTCATCAGCACGGACGGCTCGACGCCCGCCGCCTCCGCCTGCACGACCTGCGCGCGTCCCATTTCCAGTCCCTCCCTGGTGATGAACGAGTTCAGCGCCATGTTCTGCGCCTTGAACGGCGCCGTGCGGTATCCGTCCTGTTTGAACACACGGCAGAGTCCCGCCGCAATGAGGCTTTTGCCCGCATTGGACATTGTGCCCTGGATCATGATCGCATTTGCCATTTATACCTCCTTTGCCGCGAGCCGCAAAAAGCGTTCGACCGGCTTCGGGTTCGATTCAAAGAAGAGATGCGGAAATCCCGCCGTCAGGTTTCCTTCCGCGTGGATGCAGGTCCATGCGCGTCCGTTCGGCTTTACGGCGGCAAACGCCGCACCGTTGTCCGTACTTTCGAAATAGTGAAACTCATGCGCCCGGATCGATTCACCCGCGTGGAAAAACGCCGAATCCGCCTTTGCGGAAAGCGTGATATAGCCGAATCGATTGAGCTTTTGCGTACGGTATGCGTCCGCTTTGATCACGCCGCACATCGGAAACGCGTTGCCGTCCATGTCGGAGAGCGTTTCGTGAAGGTACAGAAACCCGCCGCATTCCGCCATACACGGTACGCCGCGTCCGATCGCGTCTTTGATCGCCGTCCGCATCGCCGTGTTTTCGGAAAGCCGCTTTGCGTACAGTTCCGGATACCCGCCCGGAAGGTAAAGCCCCTGCGTCCCCGCGGGAAGGCATTCCTGCGAGAGCGGCGAAAAGAACTTCAGCGTCGCGCCGTACCGTTCGAGCAGCGCAAGATTGTCGCGATAGAGGAAGCAGAACGCCTCGTCCTTCGCAACGGCGATCGTCGTTTTCGGCATATCCGGCACGGACGGCGCTTCCGAAGCGGCAAGCTCCGGCGCGGATTGCATCAGCGCGTCCAGCGCGTCGAAGTCGAGCGTGGTTTCGAGCAGCGCAGCGAGCGCGTCCAGTTTTTCGGAAAGATGCTTTACCCCGTCCGGTGTAACCAGACCCAGATGCCTGCTTTCGATCATCAGCGCGTCGGACTTCGGAACGAAACCCACCGGCACGACCCCGAGCTTTTCAACCTCCGGCTTCAGCGCCGTAAAGACCTGCTCGCTCATGCGGTTGAAGATCACGCCTTTGATCCCGCTGTCCGCGTGAAACGCAAGAAACCCCTTGAGCGTCGCAAGTGCGGAAAGGCTTTGCCCGCGGCTGTCGACGATCAGCACAACCGGCGATCGGAGCGCTTTTGCCACCGCATAGGTGCTCGCTTCATCGCTCGCGGCGGAAAGCCCGTCGTAATACCCCATCACGCCTTCGACCACGGCGCAGTCCGCGCCGTTCACATTCTGCAAAAACAGCCGTGTCAGCTGTGTTTCATCGGAAAAGAACAGGTCGAGCGTACCGGACTGCACGCCGACCACGCGTTCGTGAAACAGCGGGTCGATGTAATCCGGACCGCATTTGAATGCCGAAACCGTTCTGCCGCGGTTTTTGAGCGCGCGCAAAACGCCGCACACCACCGTGGTTTTGCCGCTGCCGGAGGACGGCGCCGCAAACAGAATCCGCGGGCTACGCATCGGTCCCGACCCCCTCGCACGAAATAATATAAACCGGATTCTGCGCGGTCATCAGGTGATAGCTTCCGATCTTTCTTCCGCGCGAAACGGCAAGTTCGACGATCTCCGCATCCCCGACCGGAAGCGTCTTCAGCGCCGTGACCGTCTCCGCAAAGGTCTCCGCCGTCACGGTGTTGACGACGATCCGCACGCGCGGGTTCTTTTTCAGCGCGGTTTCCATGATCTCCCTGAGATTTCCGCCGCTGCCGCCGATGAATACGTGCGTAGGCGCGGGAAGGTCCGAAAGCGCCTGCGGCGCGGTTCCCTCGATCACCGTCACGTTCGACACGCCGAGATGCCGCTTGTTCCGTTCGATCAGCTCGCACGCATCCGCTTTTTTCTCGATCGCATAGACCGTGCCCTTTTCCGCCGCTTCCGCCATTTCGATCGACACCGAGCCCGTGCCCGCGCCGACGTCCCAGCAGACCGCGTCGTTATTCAGGTTCAGTTTGGAAAGCGTCACCGCACGCACCTCCGACTTCGTCATCGGTACTTCGGTGCGCAGGAAATCTTCGTCGCGTCTGCCGCGTACAGCGGCGGGTTCCGCCTTCGGATTCTCAACGAGCAGCACCGAAAGCGGATCGAACGTCCGTTCCGAAAGCTCCGCCGCGGTGCCGGTCGTGATGCGTTCGTCTGCATAGGACAGGTTTTCGCCGACGGTTGCCCGAACGTCCCCGAGCCCGTATTCCGCAAGCTCTTTCAGAATTGCGGACACACCGGTTTTTCCGCCGGTCAGAAGAAACAGCTTCGGATTGCGCTTCACAAGCGCGACCGTGTTCGCGTCTCTTCCGTGCGCAGAGGCGAGCGCGGCGTCGTCCCACGGCGTTCGGCATTTTGCCGCAAGGTACACGATCGACGAAATGCCGGGAAGAACCTCGGGCGAAAGATCGCCGATCCGTTCCAGAAGCGTTTTCGTGCCGCTGAAAAAGCCTGTGTCGCCGGACATGGCGACGACGATGCGCTTTTCCGTGCCGTCCCGGATGACGCGCTCGATCTCGGCGGAGGCGATCGCGTTGCGGACCGGCTTTCCGTATGCTTTCAGCGCATCGGTCACACGCTTCGCGCCGATCAGAAGATCCGCGCTGCGGATCGCCGTTTTTGCCGCTTCGGTCAGCATGCCGTCGCTGCCCGTGCCGACGCCGAGAACCGTGACCTGTTTTTTCGTCCGGATTCCGTACCGCTTTGAAAGGAGACGCAGGCAGTCCGCCTCGGTGATTCCCTCCTCCTCAGGACGGCGGATGACGATCGGCGTAACGCCCGAAGCCCTTGCCGCACGGATCTTTTCCGCAAAGCCCCCGGCTGCGCCGGTGTCCTTGGTGACCAGATATTTCGCATCGACGGCGCGCAGCATCGCCTCGTTCAGCGCTTCGGAAAACGGTCCCTGCATGCAGATGAGGTGTTTTCCCGTAAACCCGAGCGCAAACGCCGCGTCTGCCGATTCCTTCACCGGAAGGATGCGCGCGAAAAGCCGCGTTTCAAAATCTTTGACTTCCGTATAGCGGGCAAGCTCCTTGCTGCCGACGGTCAGAAGGACGTTGCCCTGCGTTCCGTTGAGATAGGTCACCGCCTCCGAAGTATCCGCAGCGTATATGCAGTCCTCCGCGTCCTGCGAACCGCGCACCACGCGAAGATATTCCGTTTCCGTCCTTTCGGAAACGGCTTTCAGCGTTTCGGTGACCTCGACCGCATACGGATGCGTGGCGTCTATCAGAAGCTCCGCCCCGGTCTCTTTGAGCAGCGCTTCGATCTGCTCCGCATTTTTGCGTCCGTGCAGCACATGCACGTTCCCGGCGGGGGCGATCAGCGTTTCGCCGTACTCCGTCGCGACGCTGACGGTCACCGTTACCGGCGCGCCGGTCAGCGCTTCCGCGATTTCGCGTCCCTCGGTCGTGCCCGCGAACAAAAGAATGCTATTCATACAGGTATCCTCTCGGCGTTACCATTTTGCCGTTCACAATCTTCGTTTGAGAATTGCCGATGAACACGGTCGAAAACATATCGACCTCGGTTGTTTTGAGTTCTTCAAGCGTCAGCACCTTCGTTTCTTCGCCCTCTCTGCCGATGTTCCTTGCAATCCCGCAGACGGTCTTCGGCGACGCAAACCGCAGAACCAGTTCGCACGCGCGGGCAAGATAATCGCGGCGCTTATGGCTCGACGGATTGTAGAGACAGATCACAAAATCCGCTTCGGCGGCAGCAAGAAGGCGCTTTTCGATCTTTTCCCACGGGGTCAAGAGATCGGAAAGCGAGATCACCGCAAAATCGTGCATCAGCGGCGCGCCCAGGATTGCCGCGCCGGACAGGACCGCGGACACGCCGGGAACCGTTTCAAGCTCCACGTCCGGGTATTCGGAAAGGAGTTCTTCGCAAAGCCCGCTCATGCCGTATACGCCCGCGTCGCCGCTGCAGATCATGGCGACCGTTTTCCCCGACGACGCCGTTTCAAGCGCAAGGCGCACGCGGTCGACCTCCTTGCGCATCGGCGTCGAAAGATACGTCTTGTCCGGAAACGCTTCCCGCACAAGATCGATATAGACCGTATAACCCACGATCACATCGCAGTGTTCCAGCACATGTTTTGCGCGGATCGTCATGCCGTCCGCACCGCCGGGACCGAGTCCCACCGCATACAGCTTATTCAAACGAGATCCCCTCCTTGCTTTCTGCCAATGCGAAGGTCATGCCGTCCTTCGCGATCTTTCTGACGGTCAGTTCCCCGCCGCACGCTTTCACCGCCGCGCGTTCCGAAACACAATCCGTTCCGGTCGTTTCCTTCACGAACGCCGAGCCGGAAAAGTCACCGGAAAGCGCGTTCAGCTCCTCTGCCGTCCAGACGGCAAACGGCAGCCGGTTCGATTCGGCAAACGCGATCAGCCCCGGCTCGTCTTTTTTGAGATCAATGCTCGCAAGGCACAGCACCTCGTCGATCGAAACGCCTGCGTGATCGAGCGCAGCGCGTATGAACGTGTCGATCGATTCCGCGTCCTTGCCTTTTCTGCAGCCGACGCCGACGGCAAAGCGTTTCGGAATCAGCCGGAGCGTTTTCGGATACGGCTGTTTCGCTTCCCGCGAGATGCAGACGCCGATCGGGGCGTCGCCGAGCGTCAACCCGTCCGGAAGCCTGCCGGACACGGGAAGATCGGACGAAAAGCCCACCGGTTCGCCTGCAAGAAGCGCTGCGGAGATTTCCTTTGCAAGGGTCATGTCCGTGATCGTCAGACGGTTTTTCGTTGCAAACACGTCGACCGCAAACAGTCCGGAAAGATCCGTCGCCGTCGTGACGACCGGCGTTGCGCCGATCGCGTCGGAAACCGTTTTTGCAAGCGCGTTTGCGCCGCCGATGTGCCCGGACAGCAGCGGAATCGCGAAGATCCCCCGTTCGTCGAGCACCAGCACCGCGGGGTCGGTCGTTTTGCTCTTCACCCACGGCGCGATCGCGCGCACCGCAATGCCCGCCGCGCAGACGAAAACCAGCGCATCGGCAGTCTGAAAGCCTTCCTTTGCCCATTCGACGGCAGAGACTGTCAAAAGCTCGTCGCCGGGCTTTCGGAACTTTTCGGACGCAAAGCTGCGGCAGTCGTGCCCCGCGCGTTCCAGCGCGTTCTTCACCCGTCTTGCGGTCTCTTCGCCGCGCGCGGTATAGGAAATGATCCGGACCGTCATCGCTCTATTCCTTTGCCGGACGGAACTCCGTCGCAAAGGACGGATGATAAAGCTCCGAGCGCGCATAGCCGCTGTTTCTGACCGTGTCGCCCACGATAATCAGCGCGGTCTTTTTGATTCCGTTCTGTTTTGCGCAGTCGGCAAGCGAGGAGACCGTGCAAAGCACCGCCTTTTCGTCCGGCCAGCTTGCCTTATAGACGATCGCGGCAGGCGTTTCGGGATCGTAGCCGCCCGCGATCAGCTCCTCCTGCGTTTTTTCCAAAAGTCCGGTGCTCAAAAACAGCACCATCGTCGCTTTATGCTGTGCAAACGAACGAACGCTTTCGCGTTCCGGGACCGGCGTTCTGCCCGCCATCCGCGTGATGACGACGCTCTGCGAGACGCCCGGCAGCGTATATTCCAGGTTGAGCGC
>CAMORL010000048.1 GCA_946623765.1 uncultured Clostridia bacterium | reverse complement strand
CCGGTCGAAAAGGCGATCGACGCGAGCTCGCAGAGCGTTTCCGTCGAGCATCTTTCGCACTGGCTGCAAAAGTATGACAAATTCTGCACCATGGTGTGCGCATGCCGCAAGGCACAGCGCATCCGCGGCGAGGGCGTCGGCGACATCGAAGGCCAGATGTGCATCGGCGTGGGCGACATCGCGGAATTCCTTGTGGAATCCGGCAAGGATGCGCACTATGTCACGCGCGAGCAGGTCATGGAGATCATCGAGCGCGCCGAGCGCAAGGGCTATGTCCACCAGATCACGAATCTCGACGGTCCGAACCGCATCGTCGGTATCTGCAACTGCTCGCCGGGAAGCTGCTACGGTCTTCGCACCTCGCAGCTCTTCAACACGCCGAACATGTCGCGCTCCGCATACCGCGCGCACGTCGATAAATCGAAGTGCGTCGCCTGCGGCAAGTGCGTTGAGGTTTGCCCGGCAGGCGCGGCGAAGCTCGGTCAAAAGCTTTGCAAGGCGGACGGCACGCGGGTGAAATATCCGATGCACGATCTGCCGGACGATCACGTCTGGGGCGAGGACAAGTGGGATCGCGACTACCGTGATCACAATAAGGAGAACTGCTACGACACCGGCACGTCGCCGTGCAAGACCGCCTGTCCCGCGCACATCGCGGTTCAGGGCTATATCAAGATGGCGTCCGAAGGCAGATATGCCGAAGCCGTCAAACTGATTCGTCAGGACAACCCGTTCCCGGCGGTCTGCGGCGCGGTGTGCAACCGCCGCTGCGAGGACCGCTGCACGCGCGGCACGATCGACAAGCCGGTCGCGATCGATGAGATCAAGAAGTTCCTCGCAAAGTGGGAGCTTGAACATCCCGAAACCTTCACCGAGATCTGCGAAAACGGCGAGGGCAACCAGTGGACGGACTTCCCGATCGCGGTCATCGGCGCGGGTCCCGCGGGACTTTCCGCGGCGTATTATCTGCGCAAAGAGGGCTATCCGGTCACCGTGTTCGAGAAGGAATCGCGTCCCGGCGGCATGCTTTTGAACGGGATTCCGAGCTTCCGTCTCGAAAAAGACGTGCTCGAAAAGGAAATCGGGATCGTTAAGCAGATGGGCGCGGAGATCCGCTGCGGCGTCGAGGTCGGCAAGGATGTCACGCTCGACGAGCTCCGCAAACAGGGTTATAAAGCGTTCTATATCGCGATCGGTCTGCAGGGCGGCAGAACCGCGGGCGTTCCGGGCGAAGAGGGAAAGGGCGTCGAATCCGGCGTCGCGTTCCTGAAGCGCGTAAATCAGAACGGCAGCGAAACGCTTTCGGGCGACGTCGTTGTCGTCGGCGGCGGCAACGTCGCGGCGGACGTCGCAAGAACGGCGCTCCGTGCGACAAAGGGCAAGGTCACGATGCTGTGCCTCGAACAGCGGGATGAAATGCCCGCCGCAAAGGACGAGATCGAAGAAGTGCTCGAAGAGGGCATTGCGATCGAAAACGGCTGGGGTCCGAAAGAAGTCCTGCGCGACGAAACCGGCAAGGTCACCGCGATCGTATTCAAGCGCTGCACGCGCGTGTTCGACGACGAGCACCGCTTCAGCCCGCAGTACGACGAGAACGATACGAAGACGATCCCGTGTGAAAACGTGCTGATGGCGATCGGTCAGAGCGCGGAGTGGGGCAAGCTGCTGGAAGGCAGCAAGGTCGAAGTCCGTCGCAACGGAACGGCGGTTGCCGATCCCACGACACTGCAGACCGCGGAACCCGATGTCTTCGTCGGCGGCGACATCTTCCACGGCGCGAAGTTCGCGATCGACGCGATCGCGGACGGTCGTGAGGGCATGGTTTCCATCAACCGCTTCGTGCATCCGGGTCAGTCCATGACGATCGGCAGAGACCTTCGGAAGTTCATCGAGTTCAACCGCGACGACATCACGCGTCCCGATTCGTTCGACAGCTCGCCGCGTCAGCGTCCGGGCTTCAAGCCGGGCGAGGCGAGAGCGACGTTTGCGGATCTCCGGCTTCCGCTCACCGAGGAGCAGGTCAAGGTCGAAGCGAGCCGCTGCCTCGGCTGCGGCGCGACGACGGTCGATCTGAACCAGTGCATCGGCTGCGGTTTGTGCACGACGCGCTGCGAGTTCGACGCGATCCATCTTTCCCGCGATCTGCCCGCCGCAAGCGATATGCACACTGCGGAGGAGATGATGAAGCTGGTCGGACCGTACGCATTGAAGCGCATGGGCAAGATCATCAAGCGCAAGATTACCGGCAAGTCGGACTATCCGACCGAGCAGGAGTAACGAGAATAAACGATAAAAAGGAGGCGGATCCGTTCCGCCTCCTTTGCTGCACCGTTTTTACGGCATCAGGTATTTCATAAAATCCGGGATGCGCTTTTCCCACGCGGCCTCATTGTGAACCGCACCGGGGATGACGTTTGCCGATACGTCCGCACCGGCGCGGGAAAGGCTTTTCGCAAGCTCAAACATCGCGGTCAGCTCGCGGCGCTTCGGGTCGATCTCACCGGTGCCCATGTCAAGGTAAATGCGCGTCGGATCCGCAAGCGGATGGGAGCGCACAAGCTCGCGCATCTTCGCAGGCGACACCCAAAGACTCGGTGAGAGCGCGGCAGCGCGTGAGAAAATGCTGTTGTATTCCACGGCGGCATAGACTGCCATCAGACCGCCCATAGAGCTTCCGGCGATCACGGTGTGATCGCGGTCGGAAAGCGTGCGGTACGATGCGTCGATTCCGGGCTTCAGAACCGTCGTGAACCAATCCATCGTAACCTTGCCGAGCCCATCCACGTCGCCTACGGGACGGGGCGCGGAGAAGTCCCACGGACTGTATTCAAACAGACGGCGGTATCCATCCGGATTGCATTCGACCGCAACAAGGATCAGCGGCAGCTTTGTTTTTTCAAGATACTGCTTCATGCCCCAGCTTTTGCCGTAGGTGGCATGACTGTCGTAAAAGACGTTGTGCCCGTCGAACATATAAAGGACGGGATAGCGCTGTTCGCTTTGTTCATATCCTTTCGGAAGGTATACATACAATCTGCGGGGCTTTTCGGTCGGCAGTTCGGGAATCTGGATCTTTGTGATACGGATCATAAGCTGGTTTTCCTTTCCGGTTTCTCACGCTCATTATAGATCGTTTTCGGCATCGAATCAAGAGACGCGGAAAATCCGGGACAGCGCCGTCTTGACAATGCTGCCGGGCGATCTTTATAATAATGAAAACGTGGGAACGGCGGGGCGAAAGGAGCGGCACGGTGGAAAGCTATTGTCTGTTTTGCAAAAGCGGTCAGGAAGGGCTTGTCATTGACCTTCTGAAGCGAAGCGGGTACGCAGCGTTTTCGCCGCTTGCCGTTCAAAACAAACCGGATGCGGGCGGAATGAAACGGACCAGGGCGCGGCTGCTGCCGGGATATGTGTTTTTCGATGCGGAGGACAATCCGGATTGGAACAGGATTTTGCGGTATTCCGGTGTTCTCAAGGTTCTGCGCTATGAGGACGGCGTTTGCGCGCTGCACGGCGAAGACCTTGCGTTTGTCGACTGGCTGAAGCGCTGCGAGGGACTTATTGACGTTTCACAGGTCGTAAAAGTCGGCACGAAGATCGCCTTTATCGGCGGACCGCTCGTCGGTATGGAAGCAAAGGTTCTGAAGGTCAACAAGAGCCGCAAAACGGTACAGATCGCCCTCGGCGGCGGGGACGCCATGTTCCGGAATATATGGTGCTCCATCGAGTACGTCGGAGAAAACGCGGATATTGGGAAGCCCGGACAGGAACCGTAACGGAATGAAGTGATCCTATGGGACAGCAGACAATCGCATCTGTTGTCTTTTTTGTTGAAACGATAATCAAAATGTCAACATTTGGCAGACATATTGACGATATAATATTAAACATGTATGATAGAAATCGACAACCGTTTCGGAGATTCCGACAGATCAGGCGGTCGAGGACCTGTAATTGAACAAAAGATCCGGCAATATTGACGATACCGAATGAATGGTGTATAATGCTATTATCTTTTAGTATGCGGTAATGTGTCCATGCTGTACGGAATTGTATCAACACGAAAAAACCGCATCTAACTGAACGAAATAATGAATGAACCGCGGCTGATCACGCAATACGGCAGACAAGCGGTTTCGAAAACGCAGAGAAAGGATTATTGACTTTGGAACAGGTGAGAAAGGACAAAAATGAGATCGAGATCAATCTGGCGGATGTTTTCCAGATTTTGCTCTCGAAGTGGTTCTTCATCTTGATCGCCGGACTCGTTGTCGCGCTCGGCGTCGGTCTTGCGACGCACTTTCTGATCAAAAAGAAATACACGGCGCATACGACGATGTACGTGTTCACGACGGCGGAACAGAATCAGACGGGCTCCATCAGCAGCAGCGAGCTGGCGGCGGCGGATAACCTCATCAAGACGTATCAGGTCATTGTAAAGAGCAATTCGGTTCTTGATGTGGTCTCGGAGCGCTTCATGGAGGAACACCCGGAGTACAACGAAAGGAAGATTACGACGGCGTCGCTGTCGGGGTATACGTCGGTCTCCGTTCCGAACGGAACCAAGCTCATACAGATCGACATTACCACGGAGAATCCTGTGCTGTCCGCAAACATTGCAAACACCTTTGCAAAGTACGTGCCGGATCAGATCGTCCGCATCACGAAAGCGGGCGGCGTGGAGATTGTGGACTATGCGACCGTTCCGAGATCGCCTTCCAGTCCGAATCTCACGCGCAACGTCGTGATCGGCTTTGCGGCAGGGTTTATTATTGCAGCCGTATTCTTCCTGCTGCGCGCTTATCTGGATACGACCATCTATACCTCCGAAGAGGTTCAGAAGGTCAGCAACTGCCCGGTAATCGGCACGGTGCCGATGATCGTGATCAGCAGCGATGAGATCGACACCTGGGAAGTCGCGCTGGGAGAGGAGATCGTCAATGAGTAAGTTATCACGAAAGAATTCCGAACAGAATCGCAAACAGGAAGATCGCGCGCTGATTAAGGAGAACCGGAAAAAGATCCTGACCGATACAAGCGCATTCGCCATTCGCGAAGCCTATGTTCAGCTCCGTACGAATCTGATGTACAGCGTGGCATCCATGAACGACCGCGGATGCAAGGTTTTCGGCGTTACGAGCGCGAACCCTTCCGAAGGGAAAAGCCTGACCGCGTCGAACATTGCGGTTTCTTTTGCGATGCTCGGGAAAAAGACGCTCCTCATCGACTGCGATATGCGCAAGCCGAATATTGCAAGACTATGGAACATTCACACCAAAAACGGAATGAGCGACCTCATTGCAAAGGTTGACGTCTGTGAGGTATATCAGGTAGACGGCATTCCGCTGTCGATTATTTGCTGCGGCAAGATTCCTCCGAATCCGTCGGAGATGCTGGCGTCCGCCGCGTTCCAGAACGCGATCGACCGCTTTCGCAGACGATACAATTATATTATCATCGACACACCTCCGATCAACGAAGTCGCAGACGCGCAGATCGTATCCCGCGTTGTCGACGGAATGGTGCTTGTCACCCGGTCAGGCAAAACAAAGCAGAGAGATCTCACGGAGGCCGAGAGCACGCTGCAAAGCGCAGGCGCACGGATCTGCGGCGTCGTTATCAACGATCTGAATCTCAAGCAGGGCGGCAAGTACGGCTACAAATACGGGTATAAGTACGGCTATAAGTACGGTTACAAATACGGCTACAAGTATGGCTATGGTGCGAATTCCGCACCGGAAAGAACCGCGGTTACGCGGAAGGCGCCGTCTGCCAAGAGCGCTGCGGACATTGACTTTCACGCGCACATTCTTCCCGGCTGCGATCACGGCAGCAAGGACGTCGAAACCTCTCTGAAGCAGGTTCGGCTTGCAAAGGATGCCGGTGTCGACGTGATCTGCGCAACATCGCATTTCTATGGGGAACAGATGAGCGTGGAGGCGTTTCTGGAGCAGCGCGCACGCTGCTGGATGAATCTGAAACCGCAGCTGGATCGGGATGCGCCGAAGATCATCCTCGGGGCGGAGGTCCTTGCATTCGAAGGGATCGATCAGATGCCGCATATCGAGGACCTTTGCCTGATGGGAACGAATCTGCTGCTTTTAGAGATGCCGTTTGCGGCATGGTCGGACCGCTTGATCGACTCCGTCGAAGCGCTCAGCGCGCGCTCGGATATTCAGATCGTTCTTGCGCATGTGGACCGCTACGAAAAGAAACAGGTAGAAACGCTCCTTTCCATGGAGAACGTCAGCGGACAGGTCAATGTTTCGGCGCTGATGAAGTACATTCAAAGCGGTTATCTCCGCGACTGGATGAAAGAAGGCAAGATCGTTGCCGTCGGAAGCGATATCCACGGAACGAAGACGGGGTATTCGGAGTGGCAAAGCGTGAAACAGCGTTATCCGGAGGAGTGGAAAGCTGTAATGCGCGCGTCTGAGGAAATTCTTTCGAATCTTCTCTGACAGAACAAGGGGGGCAAAAGACGCCGATTCGGACGGTGCGCGGCCATAGCCGACCCGTTGCAGAACGGCGGAACACAGCGTTTTTTCGTAATGCAGAGCGGGTTTTTCCGCGCCGCATGCCGAAGGCAACGAAAAAATGAAAGCGACCTTATCGTTCGGGAGAAAAAACAATGACGGAATTGACAGAGCAGAAAACCCTGAAACAAAAATCGAAAAAGAAATCGAAGACAAAAAAGATCGTCCTCTGGAGTATTCTCGGCGTACTCGTGCTGGCGCTGGCTGCGGGAGGAATCTATGCGTGGCATATTCTGAAACGGCCGGACGCGTTCTTCGACAAAACCGTGTATACGACAGCAAACGCAACGGCAGAAGCGACGCCGATATTCGACATCAGCGCGTATTTGCCCTCCGATGAACCGGGCGCTACGCCGATCCCGATGCCGGCTTCACCGGTTCCGGCAATCGAGCCGACCGGTAATCCGGAAGAGCTGATTCAGACGGGAGAGCCGATTCCGACGGAACCGCCGACGGAAGAACAATCCGTCGAAACGCACGGGATCGTGAATATTGCGCTGTTCGGGATAGACGCGTATGAAAACGGCAAATCGACGAGCGGGTCGATGCCGCATACCGACGCCAATATTGTTCTGGCGGTTAACTTCGATACGAAAGAAGTCAGCCTGATTTCCATCGCGCGCGATTGTCTGACGAAGGTGACCGGTTATTCCGGATTCTACAAATTCAACGGCGTATTCAACGTCGGCGGCGGTATGCAGAATCCGAAAGCCGGCTTCGAACTGAGCTGCCGTACGGCAGAGGAATGGCTCGGCGGCGTTTCCATTCCGTATTATTACGGCGTTGATTTCCAGGCGCTGATTGATCTGGTCGATATGATCGGCGGGATCGACTTTGATGTGGATATCACACTGCATACGTTTGACGGACGTACGATCGGACGCGGCAGACGCCATCTTGACGGACAGGGCGTCATGGCATACATGCGCATGCGCAGATCCGCCGGCGGATTGGATTCGAAGCGGACCGCACGTCAGAGAAAGATGCTGGTCGCAATCTTCAAGAAGCTCAAGCAGGAAGGCACGCTTTCCATGATCCCGGACCTTCTCAAGACGATGGGCGACAATGTCTATACGAATACCACGCCTGCCCAGACCGCTGCGCTGGCGAATTTTGCGAAGGAAATCGATGCGGACAGCATTCAGACGTACAGCATTCAGGGCGAAACGCATCTGCAGTACGAATGGGCATACTGCTTCATCGATCAGCAGGCGCGAAAGGACATTCTGAAGAAAGTGTACGGGATCGACGCCGCACCGATCGGATACAACTCCACGGAATACGAGAAGTTTCTGCATAAGGACGGATTCCGGGCGATTCAGTACCTGAATCTTACCAAAAAACTGTTTGACGCCGTTCATGCGCTGCCGGATTCGGCGGCAATGAGCGAGGAGCAGAAATCCGCATACGCGCTGTGCTGGAAGGATTATACGGATTTGCTGCAGGTATATCGTCTTGCAGATGACTGGCGTCAGAAGCATTATGACGGAAAAGCTTCCGACGAGGAGACTGCGCAGTTTGAACAGTATCTCAAAACGATGCGGGAGTTGGAAAAGAAGCTGAAAAAAAGCGGAGACGCACTGAATGAAGCTTTTGACAATCCGATCAAACTGAAGTGGAATTACAGCACGGATCTTTGGTATACCAAAGACAGCGTGATCAACGAAGTATATGTGGACTTCCGGTAACGGCGGAGCGGGAGAGAAAGCGACTCGCGCGGAAAACCGGAAGAGGACGGAGATGCAGTTATGAACAGACAACAGAACGAACAAGACAATCAGCCGGGCGTGTTCCGAAAAAGCCGGAAGCAGATGCTTCTGCCGATTACGCTTGCTGTTTGCGACTATTTGGCAGTCGTTTTATCCTATTTTCTTGCGCTCTGGATGCGGTTCGATTTTATTTTCTCAAGGATCGAAAAACAGTATCTGGAAGCTTACGGCTGGTTTATACCGTTCTTTGCGGCATTCGCGATCCTGGTCCTTTGGATATTCCGGCTTTACCGGCCGCTGCTTCGATATGTCGGGCTCAGAGAACTGATCCGTACCTTTGAAGTCTCGATACTGCTTTCCGCCGTGCATGCCGCCGCAATCACGCTGATCATTCACCGCATGCCGATCTCTTACTATATCGGCGGCGGATTGATTCAGACGATCCTTTTGATCTGTATCCGGTTTTCCTACCGTTTGCTTGCGGATTTCAGGACCCGTCGGATTCAGAACCGGGCAAGTCGGTCGCTTGTCATGCTGATCGGAGCAGGCAATGCCGGACAGATGATCTTAAAGGACATCCTCACAAATCCGGATTCACAGGATAAGGTCGTTTGCATCATTGACGACGATCCGAATAAAAAGAACCGGTTTTTGGAAGGCGTTGAGATTGTCGGCGGGCGGGACGAGATATTGACCAGCATTGACAAGTATCATATCGATAAGATCTACTTTGCCATTCCGAGCGCGACGGCGGAACAGAGACGCGATATTCTTGCGATCTGCAACGAAACCGACTGCGAACTCAAGCAGCTTCCCGGCATCTATCAGCTGATCTCCGGGCAGGTCACGGTCGGCGCGATGAAGGACGTTGCGGTGGAGGATCTGCTTGGACGCGATCCGATCCGCGCAGATCTTTCCGGCGTTTATTCGTTCATCAACGGCAAGACCGTGCTTGTAACGGGCGGCGGCGGATCCATCGGAAGCGAGCTTTGCCGACAGATTGCAGCGCACGATCCGAAGCAGCTGATTATCCTTGATATCTATGAGAATAACGCATACGACATTCAGCAGGAACTGAAGGACCGTTATCCGGCGTTGGATCTTGTGGTTCTGATCGCCTCCGTACGCGACAGCCGCAGGATGTTCAAGATATTCAGCACGTACCGCCCCGAGATCGTCTACCATGCGGCGGCGCATAAGCATGTACCGCTGATGGAGGACAGCCCGTGCGAGGCAATCAAGAACAATGTATTCGGCACGTATAAAACGGCCTATGCGGCGATGATCCACGGCTGCGAGCGGTTTGTTCTGATCTCCACGGACAAGGCCGTCAATCCGACCAATGCAATGGGCGCAAGCAAGCGTCTGTGCGAGATGGTCGTACAGTGTTTTGACGCCAAAGTCAAAGCAGGGAAAGCCGCCGAAATTCCGCAGTTCTTTACGCATGAAGGATACGAGAATGCCGATAAGGACGGGACGGGCGAAGTGTTCCGCAACTGCAAAACGGAGTTTGTCGCCGTGCGCTTCGGAAACGTTTTGGGAAGCAACGGTTCCGTCATCCCGCTGTTCAAGAAACAGATCGAGAAGGGCGGACCGGTTACGGTCACGCATCCGGACATCATTCGTTATTTCATGACGATTCCGGAAGCGGTCAGTCTGGTCATGCTTGCCGGAACTTATGCAAAGGGCGGAGAAATCTTTGTCCTCGATATGGGAAGTCCCGTCAAGATCGATACGCTCGCAAGAAATCTGATCAAGCAAGCGGGTCTGAAACCCGATGTGGACATCGAGATCCGGTACACCGGGCTGCGTCCCGGCGAAAAGCTGTATGAAGAAAAGCTGATGGCGGCAGAGGGACTGAAGAAAACGAAAAACGAGCTGATCCACATCGGCACGCCGATCCCGCTTGATCAGGAACTGTTTTTCAAGAACCTCGGCACGCTGATGAAAGCCGCGTACGCAAACGACGATCACATCCGCAATCTGCTGATCGGCATGGTGTCGACCTATCATCCGGAGAGCAACGGATCGGAAAACAAGCCGATCACAGTGTACGGCACGCATGGTGCGGAAGAGAAGGAAGCGCTGCATGCAGCCGGCTGAGCATAAACGGATCAAAGCAAAGCGGATCATTCTGCTGACCGTAACGGTCCTTGTCGCTGCGTTCATCTTTACCCAGTCGCTCCTTCCGAGAAGCATATCCGCAGGCGAAAGCGGCTGGTTTGCAGAGCATATCGTCAATCCGCTGCTTCGCTTCGTTGGAATTCGTGCACAGGGCGATCATATCGCACGAAAGATCGCGCATGTTGCGGAATTCGCGGCACTCGCTTTTCTGCTGGTGTTCTGCCTTCGCGGAAACATTCTCTACAGCGCCGCAGCCGGATTTCTGGCGGGGTTTCTGGACGAAACGCTGCAGATATTCTCCGATCGGGGCGCAATGATTGCCGACGTATGGATCGATCTTATCGGCGTATCGATCGGCATTCTGGTCGGTTGTTTGTTCCGAAACGCGATTCTGCATCGTAAAAAGAACGCCATCGAATAGTATTACATCGAGTGACAGTGCTTTGGAAACGCACAAAGCGCTCGCTTGGAAGAAACATCTTTTCTTGAAACGATACAGGCTGCCGGTCTGCATTTTAGCTGCGGGACCGTTTACGTTAACCGGGTATTGAGAGGTACACCATGAACAAGTTTTCAGACGATCCGCGCTTTGCGGGGATCAAACCGTTTGACAAAAAAGTCTGG
>CAMORL010000047.1 GCA_946623765.1 uncultured Clostridia bacterium | reverse complement strand
GGCATTTCGTGCTTTTTCGGATTCAGTGCCATTTCAGTTCGCTCCTTTCAGAAGATTGCAGGTCTCTGCATGCGCTTTCCGTTCAAAGTCGAAGTACATGCGTCCGCGGCTCATCGCCTCGTCGAAATCCACCTCATAACCGTCGAAGTCCGGTCCGTCGACGCAAGCGAACTTCGTAATGCGCTTGCCGTCCCGGATCAGCGTGAGGCGGCAGCCGCCGCACATGCCCGTGCCGTCGATCATGATCGGGTTCATGGAAACCGTTACCGGCACCCCGAAGGGCTTTGCGGTCAGCGTGACGAATTTCATCATGACGAGCGGTCCGATGGTGACGATCAGATCGAACGTCTCGCCCGCTTCGAGCATTTCTTTCAAAGGAACGGTGACGTTGCCGTGGCGCGCGTAGCTTCCGTCGTCGGTCATGACGATGAGCCGGTCCGAGCACGCCCGGAATTCGTCCTCAAGGATCAGCAGATCCTTGCTGCGAAAGCCGATGATCGAGGTAACCTCGGCGCCCTGTTCGTGGAACGCCTGCGCCACGGGCATGGCGATCGCGCAGCCGACGCCGCCGCCCACGATGCAGACCTTTTTGATGCCTTCCGTGTGCGTCGGTACGCCCAAAGGTCCCACGAAATCCTGAATATACTCGCCCTCGTTTTTGTGGTTCAACAGTTCCGTCGTTGCGCCGACGATCTGAAAGATGATCTTGACCGTGCCGCGCGCTTTGTTCACACCCGCGACGGTCAGGGGAATGCGTTCGCCCTCCTCGTTGACGCGCAGAATGATGAACTGACCGGGCAGCGCTTTGTTTGCCACCAGCGGCGCTTCGATCTCCATCTGCGTTACCGTCGGATTCAGATTCTTTTTGCTGAAGATTCGGTACATAGATCGTGCTTCCCCCTTCTTGATGGAATGACAGCCGCAATCCGCGCGGCCGCGCACAAATTGCTTTTTACTATTCTACAATAAGAGGGACCCTGTTCGCAAGCCTATCGGACGGATTTGTCGGCAACAGAATTTCGATCCTCGCCGTTTCAGCGGGTTTCTGCCGAAAAACGCCGTCCGGAAATGCCCGGACGGCGATGCCGATCGTATTGTTATCGTCGTTTACTTTGTCCCTGAAAGCGCGACGCCGTTCACATACAGCGTATAACCGTTTGAAACGATCCGCGACGGGTCGCCTGTGAACGATGTGACATAGGAATCTCCGGTCAGCGTCCAGGTCGACGCCGCATCCAGCGAAACCCGGATCTCGCCTTCCCCGCCGACCGCGCCGGTAAAGGACGAGCCCTCGGTCAGATTGACCGTGAGCTTCGAGATCGCGTCCACCGCGATCGTCCCGGTCAGAATCTGGTTCTTTGCGTTCATCGTGCAGTCGCCGCCGTTTTTGCCGTCCCTGCCCCAGCGTCCCGCGGAGACGATCAGAAGCGTTCCGTCATCGGAAAGCTCCAGATCGGCGCCGTTCAGCGTAATCACACTTGCGGTGTTCGTGCAGTAAAACATTGCGCCGGTATTCGCCTTCATGCTGCCGCCGGTCATGCAAAACGCGCTTGTGCCGACGCTTGCGTCGCCGGACGCGCTCTGGTACAGCAATACGTTTGCCTTGACGCTGCCCTCCTTGGTCGATTGATCATTTCCGGAAAGCGTGCAGTTTTCGAGTGTGACGCTGTTTTTTCCTTCGATGATGACCGCGCGCGAATTCGTCGAAACGCATTCCGCGTTCTTCACGGTGATCTCCGCGGTCGAATAGATTGCCGGGCAGCCGTCCGAACCGGTGGACGTATAGGTTCCGCCGTCCAGCACCATCGTGCCGCCGCCGCGGTCGGAACGGATCGCCGCCTTGGACGCGCTTGTCACGGTCAGGTTTGTACCGTACAGCGTGCCGCCGCCCGCAACCTGCACGCCGCCCGCGCCGCCGCCTGTGACGGTGACGGTGCAGCCGTCCATCGTGATTACGCCGTTCTCACAGGCAAACACGCCGGTCGCGTTCTTTGCCGACGCGTTGACCGTGCAGCCGGTCAGCGTCACATTTGCGTCGCCGTAAACGCGAACGCCTGCGTTGACGCCGCGAAAGCTCGCCGCATCCGCGTCGGAAGCGTCGCCGGACGTCTTGTTGAGCACCGCGCCGGTCACGCTCGCGCTGACGGTTCCGGACGCTTCCATCGCGCTTTGATCCGCATCCTCCGCCGTGTAGGTTCCGCCGGTCAATGCGTCGCCGTCCTGCAGAACCAGCGCTGCGCCGTCGCCGGATTCCTTATCGTTGTTCGTGCCGGATTTCTTTCCGTCGCCGTGCTTTTTGCCGCTGCCGCGTCCCGCATTCCCTTCCGGCTTTTGCCCGCCGTCCTTCCGATCCTTCCGGTCCTTCGATTTGCCGGATTTGCCGGATTTGTCCGACGATTCGCCGCGGTTCTTTTTGGACCGGTTCTTTTGCCCGTCCATCTGCTGGGGCACGGTGCTCCAGGTACCTTC
Organism: uncultured Clostridia bacterium; assembly: GCA_946623765.1. The sequence goes on along the minus strand of CAMORL010000047.1, from coordinate 8,595 downwards.
GGCGTCCGCGGCGTCCGGCACGCCCGCTTCGATTTCCGTTTCGCCTGCCGGGTCGGTAGGTGCGTTCCCGTTGCCCGCTGCAGCCTGACCGCAGGCGGCAAGGCTTAAAAGCATTGACAGTCCGATGATTCCGATGATTCGTTTTTTCATGTATGTACCTCCTTCGGGAAATTTGATTTGTTTTTCCGCGCCGACAAAGCGGTCGCGAGATAGCCTGCCGCGCCGAGCGCAGTGAGCGTGCCGCCCAAAATCCAGTAGACGAGCGTCAGCGGATTGTCGGTTCCGTAGATTGCAAGCGCGCCGGAAACGAGACTTCCGACCGTGAGCGCTGCGATCCCCGCATGCCAGACGCTGTGGCTGAAGCGGCTCGGATACGGCGCGCGCAGCATGCCGATCAACAGCAGCGGCAGTACGCCGAGTACGAGCGGAAAGACGAAGGCATAGAGCATGCCGTAGGCGTATACGCCGTGTCCGAACGCTTCGTAGACCGCGCCGAACAGTACGCAGAACAGGGTCGCCGAGAGGTCCGCAAGAATCAGTTTTTGCTGAGAAGTCAGCTTAGACGCCGTAGCCGATGTAGACAATGTCGCTCACGCTCCTTTCGCTGTTTCGTTTGCCGTTTGCCGGGTTGTTGATGAGGTTTCCGAGGAACACCATCGAGGACGAACCGCCGCCGTCGAGGTTGTAGGCGGTCTCGGCGCCGAGCGACTGCATGAACGACGCAAGCTCGTAAAGCGAAAGACCGTCGCTCTCGCCGGTGCGTCCGTCCGCGACGACGAAGACATAGTGCAGATCGTCAACGACGCCGATCGCCGTGCGCGGATTGCTTGCCATCGCTCTGCCGACCTCCTCGTTTTCGGAAACGGTGATTTCGCCGTTTTCCAGGAGCGCCGGTCCGAAGGACAGGACGTTCCATGCGCCCGAGGCAAGCAGCTCTTCCGCCGAGATCTCGTCCTCGCTGACGATGCCGAAGCTGCCGTCCGCATAGATGACCAGATCTTCGCTGCCGCTTCCGGTATTGCGGTACAGCACGCCGTTGCGGATCACATAACCGGACCGCTGCGCGCCGTAGTAGTCGCCGTTGACGGCGAGGATCGCATTGACCGAAGCCGCCATCTCCGAGGTCTTCTCGGTGATGTTGCGTCCGTAGCTGCTTTCGGCAAACGCGGTTCTCAGATAATCCGGCGAGGAAAGCCGCACGTCCGCGACATATACCGTCGTCTCGAGAATCCGATAGGTTTGCAGCGATACGGAAATGTTTTCATCCGAATACGCCGTATCGCTTTGCACAAGTTCCTCCGCAGCCGACGGCACGGTTTCGCTTTCGGCGGATTCCTCCGTTTTCTCCGTCCGGATCACAACCGTTTCCGTATCGGTGTTTGCCGCGGTTTCCGAAAGTACGGTTTGGGAAGACAGTTCCGAGGAATACACCCGCTTGATCAGAAATGTATCGGCAAGCAGCCATCCGGTAAACAGCAGCAGCGCAAGTCCGAACAGGATCTCAAAGCCGTATTTGAGTCGTTTCACAGTCGTCACCTCTCTTTTTCTTGCCCCTATCATACGGCGTCAACCCTAAATGAACCTAAACCGCCGCAAAGTTTTTCGTGATTTTTTCAAAGATATATGATATGATAACGGAAAGATCCCCGAGGAGGAACATCATGCGCCTTTTGTTTGCGGAGGACGAAAAATCCCTGTCGCGCGCGGTATGCGCGATTCTGAAAAAGAACAACTATTCGGTCGATGCGGTGTATAACGGCGCGGATGCTCTGGACTATCTTGAAACCGGGAACTACGACGGCGTGATTCTGGACGTGATGATGCCGAAGATCGACGGATTTACGGTTCTCAGGCGCATGCGGGAAGCCGGAAACAAAACGCCGGTACTGATGCTCACCGCGCGCTCCGAAATCGACGACAAGGTTTTCGGGCTCGATTCCGGTGCAAACGATTATCTCACAAAGCCGTTCGACACGAAGGAGCTTTTGGCGCGGATCCGCGTGATGACGCGGCGAAGCGAGGTACAGTCCGATTCGACGATTTCGGTCGGAAACCTGACGCTGGACGTCGCAACCTACGATCTCAAGGGACCGGACGGACAGTTCAAGCTTGCAGGCAAGGAGTTTCAGATGCTGGAAATGCTGATGAAAAATCCGAAGCGGCTGATCTCGACCGACGCGTTTATGGAACGGCTCTGGGGGTATGACAGCGAAGCCGAACTGAACGTTGTCTGGGTCTATATTTCCTATCTTCGCAAGAAGCTGGATGCGGTCGGCGCAAACGTGAAGATCAAGGCGCAGCGCGGCGCGGGTTACTATCTGGAGGTGACGGAATGATCAGAAAACTCCAACGCAAGTTTTTGTTCGCGGCGATGCTGTCGCTGTTCATTGTGCTCGGGCTTCTGATCGGGCTCATCAACATTCTGAACTACCGCAGCCTCGTGAGGGAGGCGGACGACACGCTTTTGATGCTTTCGGAAATCGGAACCGCAAAGTCCGATTCGTTCACCTTCGGCGAAAAGACCAGATCCGACGGACGCGACAACCCGCCGCCGAAACAGCGGCGCGAGTTCCGCGGCGAGCGTCCGTATCAGGTCCGGTATTTTTCGGTCACGCTTTCCGACGACGGAGAGGCGTCCGAAGTCGATCTGCGGAGCATTGTGACGATCGACGAAGAAAGCGCTGTCAGCATGGCGAAAGCTGCGGCAAGGAGCGGACGCGAACGGGGCTTTTCGGATGCGTACCGCTACCTCGGCACACAGACGGACGCGGGAACGCGCTGGATCTTTCTGAACCGCGACGGCGAGCTTTCGACCTTCCGGAGCTTTCTCGGAACCAGCGTCGCCATCTCCGCGGCGGGGTTCGTCATGGTCTTCCTGCTTCTGATGCTCCTGTCCGCCCGGATCGTGCGTCCGATCGCGCAGAGCTATGAAAAGCAGAAACAGTTTATCACCGACGCGGGACACGAACTCAAAACGCCGATCACGATCATCCGTGCGGACACGGATGTGCTTTCGGAGGAGGATCCGGACAGCGAATGGATCGCGGATATCCGCACGCAGACAGATCGGCTTTCTTCGCTTACCAACGATCTCATCTATCTTTCGCGCATGGAGGAGGAACGTGCGAAGCCGCAGATGCTCGACTTCCCGCTGTCCGACGTCGTTTCGGACGCGGTGCAGCCGTTCCAGTCGATTGCGCGGACGCAGAACAGGACGTTCTCTGTGGAGATCCAGCCGATGCTGAATCTGTGCGGCGACGAAAAATCGATCCGGAAGCTCGTTTCGATCCTTCTGGACAACGCCATGAAGTATACGCCGGACGGCGGAGACATCACGCTGCGTCTGAAAAAGAACGGCCGACAGATTCTTCTGTCCGTGACGAACACCGCGGCAAACGTGGAGAAAGGCAATCAGGACCGCCTGTTCGACCGGTTCTACCGTGCCGACGCCTCGCGCAATTCGGAAACCGGCGGCTTCGGACTCGGGCTTGCGATCGCGAAGGCGGTCACGGAACTGCACAAAGGAAAGATCCATGCGGTTTCAGACGGGCAATCGCTGACTGTGGAGGCGGCGTTTACGGAATAATGCAGCATACAGGAAAACAGCTCCGGGATTGCCGGAGCTGCTTTTTTTCGGATATGATTATCTGCGTCCGTGACCGCCGAAGCCGCCGCGACCGCCGAAAGAGCCGTAGCCGCCCGCGTCGCCTTCCGTTTCGGAGGACTGCGTCCAGGAGAGGAATGTCGATCCGTCCTTCTCCACCGCGTAAGAGCCGTTCAGCGCGAACGCATCGGACGCGATCCAGCATGCGCTGTAGGATCCGGAGAGCGTGAACGAGAAGATCGTGCCGCCGCCTGCGTCCGTGATGCGGTATTCGCCTGCGGAAAAGCCCGCGTCGCTCGATACATAGGTGTTGACCGAGCCGTTTTGCGGGATCTGGCAGATGCCGCCGAGCGCAACGATCGTTCCGCCCGTGACGGTGACGGTTCCGTCTACGTCGACCGAGCCGGACATACGTCCCATTTCCGAGCTCGCAAGCACGAGCACCGTTCCGCCGCTCATGGAAAAACTGCCGTTCGAGTCGATCGCGTCCGTGTCGCCGGAGGGCGTGCGCACCTCGGCATAGCCGCCGGTCACATAGATCATCGGCGTCACCGCGCCCTTGCAGGCGTTCAGCCCGTCGTCGTCGGCATACACGTAAACCGTACCGCCGGCAAGCGTGATGACGTTCGCTTCCAGCCCCTCGTGCGATTCGACGATGTTCACCGAACCGTCGTTGATCGTCAGCGTATTGTCCGCATGCATCCCGTCGTCCGCCGACGTCACCGTGACGGATCCGCCGTTGATTGTGATGCTGCCGAGCCCGTATTCGCCGTTCGCAAGCTCGCTGCCGCCGTTTGCGTGCAGACCGTCGTCGCCCGACCGGACCGTGACGGTTCCTGCGTCAATGATGATCTCGTTCTCCGCCTTGATGCCCTTGGACGAATACGTCGTCTTCGACGAGTCGCCGCTTGTGATGCTGACCCAGTCGCCGGAGATCGTTCCGCCGGAAACCGAGGTCAGAAGATAGCCGTTCATCGCGGTGTTCAGGGTCTCGCCGGTCGTGCTTGCCTTGAAGTTCTCGCCGTCCGGCTGTGCGCCGTGCTCCACGATGTGAATCAGAAAGTTCCTGTATCCGTCCGGGACGCGGAACACGAGCCCGTAATATCCGGTGCGTCCGCTGTACACCATGGTTTCAAAGACGCACTGCACGAACACGCCCGCGGCATCGTCGTCGTTGTAGAGGTACGCATAGTAATCGAATTCCTCGCTGTACAGCGCAGACGGGACGATCAGATAGGTCTCCTTCCCCGCCGCCGCTTCCACGTTCGCGTAGGAGGCGGTGTCAATATTGACGACGCAGGTCTCTTCTTCGGAAATCTCCACATTGTACGCCGCGGAAATGCCGTCGCATGCCGCGTAGATGTCGACTTGTCCGCCGGAGATCGAGACGGTTCCGCGCTGCTTTCCCTTTGACGAAACGTCCGCATTTTCGGTCTTGACGCCGTCGGACGCGGTTGAGATCAGAATGAGACTGCCGGATTTGATCGAAACGGAATCGTTCCCTTTCAGCGCGTTTCCGGTCGCCGTAACCTTGAGCGTCAGGTTTTTGACGGAAAGATCGTCCTTCGATTTCACACCGTTGTCGAACGCGCTTTCGACGATCAGCGTGCCGGTTCCTGTGAGTTTCAGATCGCACGCCGCAAAGATTGCCGCGTCCTCCTCAACGCCCTCCGCGCTGCCGGTGCGAAGATCCGTGACGGTGTTGTAGGTATTTTTGTCCGCTTTGACGGTGACGTCGCCTGCGTTTTTCACAAGGATCGGTGCGCCGAAGCTGCAGGAAATCGAGGCGTCTTCCAGAATCAGCCGGACTTCGTCCTCCTCGCCCGCGTCCACGACGATCTGACCGTCGGAAAGCGCGCCGGAAAGCGTGTACTCGCCTGCCGCGGCAATGGTATAGACAGCGCCGTCCGGCGTGATTTCACCGGCCTCTGACGTGACGGAAAAATCATCCGTCGTTTCCTTCGACGCGTCGGTCGGATCGGTGAGCGACTCGGCGGAGACCGGCGTCGCTGACTCTGCCGCTGCAGCGGCGGATATCGGATTCGATGTCTGCGCGACGGCAGCCGAGGCGGCTCCGCCGTCCGTCTGTACGCTTCTTGCGCATGCAGTGCACAGAAGCGCAAACATCATCAAACTTGCAAAGATGCGTTTCATGGGTTGTCTCCTTTCCCTGTCTTGTGATTATAACTGTGCCTGCTGTTCACTGTACGGAAGCAGCGCGATCTCGAGGTTTCCGTTCCGCGTGCGAAGCTCGTCGATGAACGCCTTCTCCTGTTTCGGATCCTTCAGAGATACGAGGAACGAAAGGCGGAACATGGAGCCCATGCCGGTCGTTTTGACGCCGAGACGCTCCACGCGCTTCAGATACCGGGAAAACGGCTCGTCGAACATGTCGGTGTATTCGAGCGATTCCGGAACCGTTACCTTTAAGAGCCGCTCCTCGCGCAGCGGTTTGCTGTCGAAGAGCCGCAGCGACGCAAAGAGCACATAGAGCAGCGCAAGCGCAAGCAGGATGACGACGCCGTAGGCAAGATAGCCCATGCCGAACGCAATGCCCGCCCCCATGGCGATGAGGATCGCGGCGATCTCGTCCGCCGTACCCTGCGCGGAGCGGAAACGGATCAGGCTGAATGCGCCTCCGATCGCGACGCCCGCGCCGATGTTGCCGTTTACAAAGGTAATGACCGCGCCGACCACGAACGGGATCAGCGCCGCAACGATGAAGAAGCGCTTTGTGGAGCGCACGCGCCGCGACATGAGCCATGCAAACAGCAGCCCGCTGACGATCGCGACGCCCGCCATGTAAAAGAATTCGGATGCGGTGACCGAAGAAGAATAAATTGAACCGAACATGATAAAACCTCCCTTTTCTTTATTCGCGACAGAGCATCGACCGGCGGTACGCTTCCCCGTATTTTGAAATGCTCCCGCGGCGGATTTTTCCGTCGGACAGGATACGCAGAAGCCACAGCGGGATCGTGTCCTGTACCTTGATCTCAAGGATCGTGTCGCCCGGATTCAGCAGCGGAATCCCGACCGGCGCATGATCGAAGGACAGCGCGTCAACGCGGTAGCGCGGATTTCTGTCGATCGTGAGCCGCAGGTTTCCCTCCGGCTCGCAGTACGCCGTGCGGTCGTACAGGATCATGCACGCGGGTTCGAGCGTTCCGTAATAATCCCGGAAATAGAGCATCTCGCGATCGATCTGCCCTTTCGCGTCGAGCACCGGCTCTCCGGCGAAAAACCGCCGCACCTCCGGAACCGTCGCCTGCACGCGGCGCTTGTAGACGATTCCGAACGCCTTGCGTTTGAGTTCGAGAAACACCGGCGTTTCGTTCGCGGCACTGCCGTAGGCGCGTACGCGGATCTTCTCCTTGAACGCCGGCTTTTCGATCGACGCGCGCACAAGCTGCCGGTTCGGCGTGTCGTAGTAGAGCGACTGAATCGTCGTCAGCCCGTATGCGTCCGGCTCCATCCGTCCGTTCAGACGCTCGCAGAAGAAATCCGTCTGCGCCGCGTCCAGGATATACTTCCATTCCACCCGCTGCATTACGGTGATCGGAGCCTGTATGCTTTCCATATGCGTTTCCTCGCTTTCCTTGATGGCTATATCATACAGGCGTTTCCTAAAATGAAATTAAAACCCGATCATCTTTTTTTCAAATGCAAACGGCGGCGATGATACGTCCCCCCGATCGAAAGAAACCGCGTATTGACGACCGTTTTCTGCGAATGATACCGGATTGTGTCTTTTTGCTCTTGTACTGCGGCTTCATCTTTGGTATGCTGTAAGGAAGGTGAACGGATCCGGAAGCGGATCGAATCGGTGTTCATCCGGATAAGGAGAATGTAAATGGACAACAAACAGATCTACAGAAAAACACTCGGCTTCTCCCTGCGCCGCGTTTTTTGGGACGTTCTCTCCATCGTGCTGCTGCTTGCGCTTGCAACGGTCGGCTTCATGCTGGGTGAAAAGCTGGCGAGCAACGGCTTGATCGGTCTTCTGATCGGCGCGCTCATCGGTCTCGTGGCGGTGATTCTGATCTCGAGATTTTTGTCCTACATGCTGAAAGCGGGACAGATCGCCATGATGACCCGCGGCATCACCGAGGGCGAGCTGCCCGCAAACGTGATCGCCGAGGGCAAGAAGGTCGTCAAATCGCGCTTCCTCACCGTTGCGGCATACTTTGCGGTGACCAACGCCATCAAGGGCATCTTCAACCAGATCGGCAGAGGCATCACGAAGGTCGGCGAAAGCATCGGCGGCGATACCGGCAGCGCGGTCGGCAGTGCGATCAACTCGATCATCCAGACCATCATTTCGTATCTCTGCGACTGCTGCCTCGGGTGGGTGTTCTATCGCAAGGACGTCAATGCGGCAAAGGCAACCTGCGAAGGCGCGGTGCTGTTCTTCAAGCACGGCAAGACGTTTGCAAAGAACATGGGTCGCGTGTTCGGCATGGGCGCGGTTTCCCTGCTTCTCATCGGCGGCGCATTCACCGGCATCTTCTATGCAATCCTGTCCGCGATCGGCAATCTGCCCTTCTATGAGGCGGTTGCAAAGGCTTTTGAGGGGAGCGAAAGCAAGATCGCACAGCTTCTTACCAACCCCGCGACGATCCCCCTCGCCATTTCGATCCTCGGCGGCATCATCGTCTGGAGCATCATCCACTCCACGTTCATCCGCCCGTTCGTTCTCACCGGCGTTCTCCGCAACTATCTGGAATCCGGCATGAACGACATCCCCTCGGAAGCAAGCTTCTCGATGCTGGATTCTAAGTCCGATAAATTCCGCAAACTGCACAGCCAGCTCTGAGCCGAACCTAATCGAGGATGTATCGAAGCGCAAAGACCGCCTTTCAAACGGCGATCCAATGCGCTTCATTCCCTCTGCATCAACGCAGAATAAAACCGACCGAACATGAAACGATCGGAGAAAGCTTCGGCTTTCTCCGGTTTTCTTTTGCCGTTTTGCGCCTTTTTACTGTTGT